>JAIVGT010000057.1 GCA_020201485.1 Halobacteriales archaeon | reverse complement strand
GCGCGCAAGCGCGTGGCAGCTTATCACGGTTTGGAGCCGCGGGGGCGGGGCGCGGCCGCGGTGACTATATCTAGACAGCGTGCGCGTGCCGCGGCGTGGCCGAGGACGTGTTCGCCGCGCTGCTCCCCTTGGTGCGGCGTGCGGGCCAGGCCATCCTCGCCGTGGAGCGCAAGGGCTGGACGGTCACGGCCAAGCCGGACCGCTCCCCCCTGACCGAGGCCGACACCGCCGCGCACCGCGTGCTCGCCGCGGGCCTGCCTGCGGTGCGCGACGTGCCCGTGCTCAGCGAGGAGGCCGAGGTCCCGGAGCTCGGCGCGCGCTTCTGGGCCGTGGACCCGCTCGACGGCACGAAGGAGTTCCTGAAGCGCAACGGCGAGTACACGGTGAACGTCGCGCTCGTCGAGCACGGCGCGCCCATCCTCGGCGTGGTGCACGCGCCAGCCTCGGGCGTCGTGTGGTGGGGCGCGCCGGGCGCGGGGGCGTGGCGCGACGACGGCCAGGGCGCGGCCGTGGTGCGGGTCGCGCCGCCGGGAGCAGCCGTGCGCGTCGCCGTGAGCCGCTCGCACCTCGACCCGGCGACGGAGCGCTTCCTCGCTGCGCTGGGGAAGTCCGGGCCGGTCGAGGTCGTGCCGCTGGGCAGCTCGCTGAAGTTCTGCCGCATCGCCGAGGGCGCGCTCGACCTCTACCCCCGCTTCGGCCCGACGATGTGCTGGGACACGGCCGCCGCGCAAGCGGTGCTGGAAGCTGCCGGGGGCATGGTGCGGCGCCTCGACGGCGCACCCCTGCGCTGCCAAGGTCCGGACCTGCGCAACCCGAGCTTCCTCGCGGCATCGGGCCCGGTGGCGGGCGTCGCCGAGGCGCTGGCCGCGGCCCGGTCCGTGGCCTAGGCCAGGCACGCGTGCCCGCCGGGGCTCCAAAGCTATTATGCACGGAAAGTCCTTGCCGCCCGGCGAGGCCGGATGCTGGCAGCAGCGCGAGCGCAGCTTGGAACGTTTGAGCCGATGTTGACCTGTGGGGTGGCGTGAGTGCCCCTGCCGCCTCCCGCGGGTGGTTCGTTGCAGGTCCTCCTCGACCCCCGCACGGCGCCGGCGTTGCGCGCCGAGGCCCTCCGCCTCCCGGCCTGGGACCTCACGCCGAAGCAGGTGTGCGACCTGGAGCTGCTCCTCAATGGGGCGTTCAGCCCCCTGCGCGGCTTCCTCGGCGAGGAGGCCCACACCTACGTCTGCAAGGAGATGCGCCTGCCCTCCGGCGCGCTCTGGCCCATCCCGGTCACGCTCGACGTGACGGAGGCCTTCGCGACCAAGGCCCAGCTCCGGCCCGGCGCGCGCATCACCCTGCGCCACCCCGAAGGCATGCCCCTCGCCGTGCTCGCCGTGCGCGACGTGTGGCGGCCCGACCGCGCGTGGGAGGCGGAGCACGTCTTCGGCACGCGCAGCGACCGGCACCCGGGCGTGTTCCAGCTCCTCCACCAGACGAACCCGGTGTACGTCGGCGGCGAGGTCGAGGGCATCGAGCACCCGCCCCATCACACCTACCGCCACCTCCGGCCGGGCCCGGCGGAACTGCGCGCCGCGTTCGCCCGCCGCGGCTGGGAGCGCGTCGTCGCCTTCCAGACGCGCAACCCCATGCACCGCGCGCACATCGAGCTCACGCGCCGCGCCGCGCAGCAGGCGGACGCGGCCGTGCTCCTGCACCCGGTCGTGGGCCGCACCAGCCCTGGGGACCTGGACTACTTCACGCGCGTCCGCTGCTACGAGGCGGTCCTGCCGCACTACGACCCGGGGCGCACGATGCTCGCCCTGCTCCCGCTCGCCATGCGCATGGGCGGGCCGAGGGAAGCGCTGTGGCACGCCATCATCCGGCGCAACCACGGCGCGACGCACTTCATCGTCGGCCGCGACCACGCCGGCCCCAAGGACGCACACACGGGCAAATCCTTCTACGGCCCCTACGACGCGCAGCGCCTCGTCCTCGAGCACGAGCAGGAGCTGGGCATCGGCGTCCTGCCGTTCGAGGAGTTCGTGTACCTGGAGCAGGAGCAGCGCTACGTGCCGCAGGCCGAGGTCCCGGCCGGGGCGAAGGTGCTGAACCTCTCCGGCACGGAGCTGCGGCAACGCCTGCGCAGCGGCCTGGACATCCCGGCCTGGTTCTCCTACCCGGAGGTCGTGGAGCAATTGCGCCGCATGCACCCGCCGCGCGCGCGGCAGGGCTTCACCGTGTTCTTCACCGGGCTCAGCGGCTCGGGCAAGAGCACCATCGCCAACATCCTCGTAGCGAAGCTCATGGAGGATGGATCCAGGCCGGTCACCCTGCTCGACGGGGACATCGTGCGCAAGAACCTGAGCAGCGAGCTCGGCTTCAGCCGGGAGCACCGCGACGTCAACGTGCGCCGCATCGGCTTCGTGGCGAGCGAGATCACGAAGAACGGCGGCGTGGCCGTGTGCGCGCCCATCGCCCCCTACGACGCCACGCGGCGCGACGTGCGCAGCGTGGTCGAGGGCGTGGGCAGCTTCGTGCTCGTGCACGTGAGCACGCCCCTCGCCGTGTGCGAGGAGCGCGACCGCAAGGGCCTGTACGCGCAGGCGCGCGCCGGCCTGCTCAAGGAGTTCACCGGCATCGACGACCCGTACGAGGCCCCGCAGGACGCGGATGTCGTCCTGGACACGACGTCGTGCTCGGCCGAGCAGGCGGCGCGCCAGGTCATGGAGCACCTGGCCGCGGAGGGGTACGTCGCGGCGGAAGCGCCCCGGAGGATCTGATGGCGCGCCCGAAGGCTTCCGGCATGCATCCCGGCGTTGCGCAGCGCCCCGGGCAGCGCGCGAAGGGGGCGTGTGCATGAGGCTCCTCGTCGCCGGGGGCCACGGCTTCCTTGGCCGCGCCCTCGTCGCCGACCTCGCGCTCGCCGGGCACGCCGTGACCGTGCTCGATCGGATCGGCCCGGCCACGCCGGGCCAGGCATGGCTTCCCCTCGACCTCCTCGACGTCCCGCGCGTGCGGCAGGCGTTGTCCGGCCAGCGGTTCGACGCGACCGCGTTCCTCGCCGGGGACCCCGACATCCGGCGGTGCGAGGAGGACCCGCTGCGCTCCTTGCATGCCAACCTCGCAAGCCTCGATGCGCTCCTCGGCGCCGCTCCGCGGGACGCGCTGGGGCATGTGGTGCTCGCCTCCTCGGCGGCGGTCTACGGCCCGGATGCGGCATCGCCCAACGCCGAGGACGCTCCGCTCGCACCCCGGTCGGTCTACGGCACGCACAAGGCGCTGGCGGAGGAGCGCCTGCGCGTGGCGGCGCGCGCCGGCGTGGGGGGGACTGCCCTGCGGCTGTTCAACCTCGTCGGTCCGGGCTGCAAAGGCCTGCTCCAGCTCCTCGTGGACAGCAGGCACGGGAACCCGGTGCGCCTGCGGGGCGCGGACCAGCTCCGCGACTTCGTCGCCGTGGACGACGCGGTGCGCGCGTTCGCGGCGGTGCTGGCCGAGCCGGCCCCTGGCTTCGAGGCGCTGAACGTGGGCACGGGGCGCGGCTTCCGCGTGGGCGACCTCGTCCGCATCGCGCGGGAGGAGCTCCCCGGGGTGCGCGTCGAGCCGGCGCCGCTCGAGGCAGCGCCCTACGACGCCGTGGCGGACCCGACGCGGCTGCGCCAGCGCATCGGCTGGGTCCCGGCCATGGACGAGGCGCGCCTGCGCGCCACGGTCCGCGCCTTGGCTCCGGCCATGGCCCATGCGGAGGTCCCATGACCACGCAGCGGCTCGCGCTCCTCGGCGGCGCGCCGGAGTTCGCGCAGCGCGTCCCCATCGCACGCCCGGACGCGTTCCCGGTCGAGCCCGTGCTCGCCGAGCTTCGGACGACGCTCGCCAGCGGCCAGCTCACGAACGGCCCGCGCGTCGAGGCCTTCGAGGCGGCGGTGCGTGCCCGGCTGCGCGTGCCGGAAGCCGTCGCGCTCCAGAGCTGCTCGGCCGGGCTCATGCTCGGGCTGCGCGCGCTGCGCGTGGAGGGCGAGGTCGTGCTGCCGAGCTTCACCTTCTGCGCGACCGGGCACGCCGTGCTCTGGAACGGCCTGCGCCCCCGGTTCGTCGACATCGACCCGGCGACGTTGCTGCCCACCCCGGACGCCGTGGCCCAGGCCATCACCCCCCGGACGGGCGCGCTCCTCCTCGTGCACACGTTCGGCGTGCCCTGCCATCCGCGGGCCATGGCGGAGGTGGCGGAGGACGCGGAGCTCGTCGTCGCCGCGGAGGGCGGCCTCGCCACGACCCAGGACGCCGAGGCCGCGCGCGCCCTGCGCACCGGGCGCAACTACGGCAACACCCCGACGTACGACCCGGAGTTCGCCGGCCTGAGCGCGCGCATGTCGGAACTGCACGCCATCCTCGGCCAGCACAGCCTGGCCCGTCTCGACGACGCCCTGCGCCATCGCGCCGAGGTCGCCGCGCTGTTCCGCAAGGCCCTGGGTGACCTCCCCGGGCTGGCCTTCCCGTCCTTGCCCAAGGGGGCGCAGAGCACGCACAAGGACCTCGCCGTCCTCGTGGACCCGGCACGCTTCGGGACGGACCGGGGCACGCTGGCCCGCGCCCTCGCGGCGGACGGGGTGGAGACGCGGCCGTACTTCGACCCCCCGCTCCACGCCCAGCGCGTGTTCCGCGGCGTGGCCCACGCCCCGCTGCCGGGCACCGAGCTCGCCGCCCAACGCGTCCTCTGCCTGCCCGGGCATGGCCACGTCGATGCTTCGTCCGCGCTCCGCATCGCCGGGCTGGTGCGTGCGGTGCACGAGCACGCCGCGGAGCTTCGGGAGGGCGCGGCATGACCCTGCAGGACGTCGTCGGCGCAGGCGCCGTGGTTCTCCGCGACGTGGCCCCGAACACGACGGTCGTCGGCAACCCGGCCCGCGTCGTGGCCGAGCGCCCGGCGGGCTGGCACGATACCGTCCTGACCCCGCCGCTGGCCCGGGAGGCGGCATGACGCGCCTCGTCCTGCTCGGCGCGGGGAGCTTCGCGGCCGAGGTCGCCGACGTGGTGGAGGATGCGGGCTTCACCGTGGCTGCGTTCGTGGACGAGGCGCGCGGCGGGCGGGGCGAGCACCTCCTCGGCAAGCCCATCTTGGACATGGCCGAGGCTGCCCCGCTGCGTGGCGGGGCGCAGGCGGTGTGCGCGCTGGGCACGACGCGACGGCAGGGGTTCGTGGAGCGCGCGGCGAAGGCCGGCTTCGCGTTCGCCACCGTGGTCCACCCCACGGCCCGCGTCGCGCGCTCCGCCCGGCTCGCCGGGGGGTGCGTCGTCGGGCCCATGGCGGTGCTGAGCACGGAGGCGAGCCTGGGCCGGCACGTCCTCGTGAACCGCGGCGTGCTCCTCGGGCACCACGCGCGCGTCGGGGACTTCGCGACGCTCTCCCCGGGCGCGAACGTCGGCGGCGCGGCGCGCATCGGCGAGGCGGCGTACATCGGCATGGGCGCGGTCGTGCTGCAGGGCCTGGCCGTGGGCTCCCGGTCGGTCGTGGGCGCGGGCTCGGTCGTGACGAAGGACGTGCCGGAGCGCGTCCAGGTCCTCGGCGTGCCGGCCCGCGTCGTGAAGGAGGACGTGGAGGGCTACTGAATGGAGGCTGCCCCGCTCATCATCAACCTCTGCCCGACCGGCATGGTGCCGACGCGGCAGGACTCCCCGCACGTGCCGCTGACCCCGGAGGAGATCGGGGCCGATGTCGCGCGCTGCCGCGCGGCCGGCGCGAGCATCGTGCACCTCCACGCGCGCGACGCGCAGGGCCTGCCCACGCACCGCATCGGGGCTTTCCGCGACATCGTGGCCGAGGTGCGCGCGCGCTGCCCGGACATCGTCGTGTGCGTGACGACGAGCGGCCGCCGGGTCAAGTCCCTGGAGGATCGCGCCGAGGTGCTCGGCCTGGACGGCGACCTGAAGCCGGACATGGCCTCGCTCACCCTGGGCTCGATGAACTTCCCCAAGGAGGCCTCGGTGAACGCCCCGGACACCATCCGCGGCCTGGCCGAGCAGATGCAGGCGCGCGGCATCGTGCCCGAGCTGGAGCTGTTCGACCAGGGCATGGTGGATTACGCGAAGTACCTCATCGCGCACGGCGTGCTGCGCCCGCCGCTCTACGCCAACCTCCTCCTCGGCTCGCTGGGCACGCTGAGCGCCACGCCCCTGCACCTGGCCCAGATGGTGAACGAGCTGCCGGCGGGCACGACGTGGGCCGGGGCGGGCATCGGGCGCTTCCAGCTCGGCGTGAACAGCCTGGCCATCGCCATGGGCGGGCACGTGCGCGTCGGCTTGGAGGACAACCTCTGGTGGGACGCGCGCAAGGAGCGCCTGGCGACGAACGCCATGCTCGTCGAGCGCGTCGCGGGCATCGCGCGCGCCATGGGCCGCGAGATCGCGAGCCCGGACGAGGCGCGGCGCATCATCGGGCTGCCGGCGAGGGCGGGGGCCGCGGGCGTGCCGCAGGAGGTCCCGTGGCCAGCGTCGCCGTGATCATGCCCGTGCGCAACCACGAGGCGCAGGTCGGGCAGGCCATCCGCAGCGTGCTGGAGCAGACGCACCGGGACCTGGAGCTCGTCGTCGTGGACGACGCCTCGACCGACGGCAGCGCCGCGGTCGCGGAGGGCATGGCGCGCGAGGATGCGCGGGTGCGCGTGCTGCGCCTCCCCGCGCGGCGCGGCGGGAGCGCGGCGCGCAACGTGGGCATCACCCGCACCTCCGCCCCCCTCGTCGCCTTCCACGACTCCGACGACACGTCACTGCCCCATCGGCTGGAGCGGCAGCTCGCCGTGCTCGCCGCCGAACCGGAGGCGGGCCTGACCTACTCCGCCATGCTCCGCGTCCGGGGCAAGCGCACCAGCCCCTGGGCCAGCCCGGACTTCCAGCCGGGCACGCCGGACCTGTTCGCCCGCGCCCTCGCTCTGGACGTGCGCGGCATCGGCATCGGCACGTGCGTCGTGCGCCGCGACGTGTTCGACCGCGCCGGGCGGTTCCACGAGACCCTGCCCGGCTGGGCGGACCTGGAGTGGTTCATCCGCGCCGCGCGCGTGACCCGCTTCGCCTACGTGCCCGAGCCCTTGTACCGCTGGACGTGCACCCCGGGGAGCACGTCCACCGACACGCGCGCCCTCATCGCCGTGGACGAGTGGCTCCTCGAAGCCTACGCCGAGGAGCTGAAGGAGCGGCCCGCGGCCCGGGCCGCGCACTACCGGCTCCTGCTGCGCGCCCGCTTGGCCCACGGCGACGTCGCGGGGGCGCGGCGCGAGGTGGCGCGGCTGCGCGAGGCCGGGGCCGCTCCGGGGAAGGACGCGCTGCGCGTCGCGTGGGCACGCGCCAGCCCGGGGACGTACGAGGCGGCGCGCAAGGTGTGGAAGTGGGCCAAGGTGACCGTATGAGCGCCGAGCCCGCGGTCACGGTCGTGGTCGTGCCCCGCGAACGGTTCAGCGCCGCGGCGCGCTGCCTGGACGCGCTCCTGGAGCGCACCCCGGAGCCCCACCGCCTCGTGGTCGTGGACGGCCGCTCCCCGCCGGCCGTCGCCGCGCACCTGCGCGCCCGGGCCGCGGAGCGTGGCTTCACCCTGGTGCGCGAGGAGCGGTACCTGTCGCCGAACGAGGCGCGCAACCTGGGCGCGCGCGGCGTGCGCACGGAGTACATCGCGTTCGTGGACAACGACTGCCTCGTCCAGCCGGGCTGGCTCGGGCCGCTGCTCGCCGCGGCGGACGCGTCCGGGGCGAGCGCCGCCGCGCCCCTCATCCTGCACGGCGAGCCGGAGCACGGCATCGTGCACGCCGCCGGGGGCGAGGTTTCGGCGGAGACGGTGGGCGACCTGGGCGTGGACCGGACGCACCACGGGTTCCTGCAGCCGGTCGCGAGCGTCGCCCTCCCGGGCGAGGCGTTCGCCACGGAATGCCTGGAGTTCCACTGCATGCTCGTGCGCACCTCGGCGCTGCGCGCGGTCGGAGGCTTGGACGAGGGGCTGATGAGCATCAGCGAGCACATCGACCTCAGCCTGCGCCTGCGCGCCCGCGGCGGGACGCTCCTCGTCGTGCCCGAGGCGCGCGTCGCCTACCTGGAGCCGGCGGACCTGGCGGGCAGCGACCTGGGATACTTCCTCCTCCGGTGGAGCGACGACTGGGCGCGCCGCAGCGTGGCGCGCTTCCACGCGACGTGGGGAAAGGGCCCGGACGCGCGTACGCAGCTCCGCTGGGTGCGCCGGCAGCGCATGCTCGTGCTGCGCCGGTTCGGCGATTTCCTCCCGCACAAGCTTGAGACGCGCGGCATGCGCTGGGTGGAGCGCGTCTGGTCGCGCACCGAGTGGCCGCTGAACCGGGCCTGGGTGCGCCTCGCGGGCCAGCATCGGGAGGCGCGCCCGTGACGCCGCGCGTGTCCGTCGTGCTGCCCGTGCGCGACCGGGCCGGCGTGCTGGAGCGCGCCATGCGCAGCGTCCTCGACCAGTCCTACCGGCCCCTCGAGCTCATCGTCGTGGACGACGGCTCCGCCGACGCGAGCGCGGAGGTCGCGGAGCGCGTGGCGCGCCAGGATCGGCGCGTGCGCGTCATCCGCGAGCCGGCGCGGGGCGCGGCGGCAGCGCGCAACGTCGGGCTGCGCCTCGCCCGGGGCGAGCTGCTGGCGTTCCAGGACAGCGATGACGAATGGCTCCCGGGGCGCTTGGAGCGGCACGTCCGCGCCGTGGACGCGGACCCGCCGGCCGTGGGCGTGGTGTACGGGCCGATGATCCGGGTGGAGGCGGGGCGGGAGCGGCCGTTCCGGTGCGCAGCGTTCGCCCCCGAGGACGCCCACGTGCTCGAGCGCGCCCTGTCGCTCGGCATCATCGGCATCGGCCTGCAGGCGCTCCTCGTGCGGCGGGCGGCGGCGGAGCGCGCCGGGGCGTTCGACGAGGCCCTGCCCCGATGGATCGACTACGAGTGGCTCGTGCGCGTGGCGCGCCACGCCCGGTTCCACTACCTTCCCGAGCCCACGGCCCGCTACCATGCCACGTCCGGGGCCATCGGCACCAGCCTGGAGAAATGGCTCGTCGCCCAGCGCAGGTTCGTCGAGGTCCACGCCGAGGAGCTGCACGCGCGCCCCGCGGCCCTGGCCAGGCACTACCGCGTGTGGATGCGGAACGCCCTGCGCGCCAGCCGCCCGCACGAGGCGCGCGAGGTCTTCGGGCTCCTGCGCGGGCTGGGCGCGGCGCGGCCGCGCGACTGGGCCGTCCTCGCCGCCGGGCCGGTCGTGCCCGTGCTCGCCCCGATGGGGAGCAGGGTCGCGCAGCGCTGGCGCATGGCGCGCGCCGGGGGGTGGTAGCGTGCCCGCGGTCAGCGTCGTCATGCCCAGCCACGACCGGCCCGGCACCCTGGGGCGTGCCGTGGCGAGCGTGCTCGCGCAGACGCAGGCCGACCTCGAGCTCATCATCGTGGACGACGGCTCCGCCCTCCCGGCGCGGGAGGTGGCGCGGGACTGGGCCAGGCGGGACGCGCGCATGCGCGTCATCGAGCGCCCCGAGAGCGGCGGCCCGAGCGCGGCGCGCAACGACGGCCTCCGGGCCGCGACCGCCCCCCTCGTGGCGTTCCTCGACGACGACGATACGTGGCTGCCGGGCATGCTCGAGGTGCTCGGCCGGGCCTTGGCGGCGTCGGGCCCGCGCGTGGCCCTGGCGTACGGCCGGGCCATCGAGGTGCGCGACGGGCGCGAGTCGCTCTTCCCCTTCCCGCGCTTCGGCCCCGCCGACGAGGCCACGTTCGATCGCGCCCTGCGGCTGGATGGCTGCATCCTCCTGCAGACGGCGCTCGTCCGCCGGAGCGTGCTCGACGAGGTCGGCCTCTTCGACGAGGGCATCCGGGCGTGCGAGGACACCGACCTCCTCATCCGCATCGCGCGCCGCTACACCTTCCTCGCCGTGCCCGAGGTGGTCGCGCGCTACCACCGGCACGCCGGCGGGCTGTCGCGGCAGCCCGGGGCGCTCGACGGGCACCGGCGCATGATGGCGAAGCTCGCCCCGGAGCTCGCGGCCCGGCCCGACGCCCTCGCCATGCACCACCGCCTGCTGATCCATCGCCTCTACCGGCTCGGCCGCCCGCGCGAGGCCCTGGCGGAGTTCCGGGCGATGCGCCGCGTGGTCCGTCCGGCAGCGCGGGACTGGGCGCGATGCTGCGCGGGCCCGCTCTTCCCGCTGCGCGAGCGCGCGCACCAGCTCTGGTCGCGGCTGGGCGTGGGGGCCGGGCCATGACCGCCGCGTCGCTGCACCGCCCACCGGTCGCGTCCTCCGCGCGCGCGGCGCCGACCTTCTTCATCCTCGGCGCGCCGAAGGCGGGCACGACCTCGCTCCAGGTCCGGGGAGCGCGCGGCAGGGGAGGCCACGCCGAACTACCTCGTCCTGCCCTACGTCGCGCCGCGCATCGCCCGGGCGGTGCCGGACGCCCGCCTCGTGGCCGTGCTGCGCGAGCCGGTGGCCCGCGCCTACTCCCATTGGTGGATGATGCGGTGCGCGGGCGTGGAGCCGTTGTCCTTCGCCGCGGCCATCCGGGCCAGCCTGCGGGATGCGGAGCGCCTGCAGGAGCCGGACCTCGAGGAGCGCTGGCGGGCGCACCGCGCGGCGACCGCGCGCGGCGCACCGGTGTCCCTGCGCGGCTACGTGTCGTGCGGCCAGTACGCGGAGCAGGTGGAGCGCTACCTGCGCATCTTCCCACGCGGCCAGCTCGCGGCCGTGCGCCACGACGACCTGCGCGCGGACCCGGCGGGCACGGCGCGGCGGCTGTGGCGCTTCCTCGGGGTGGATGAGCATGCGCCGCGCCACGTGCCCCAGCACAACACCGCGATGCGGCCCGTGCTCGCCGGCGTGCAACGCGGCCTGGCCGCGACCGGGCTGGCGCGCGTCATGCCCTACGTGCCCGCGGGGGCGCGGCGCACGATGCGCGCCTGGCTGCAGCGCGCCGGCCCCGACCCGCCGCCGATGGAGCAGGCCACGCGCGCCCTGCTGCGCGAGCACTATGCTGCGCACAACGAACGGCTGGCCCGGCTGCTGGGCTGGAACCTCGCCGCCTGGGAGGTGCCGGCATGAGCGGCGCTGCGGCGGAGCCCCGCCAGGCGGCGCGCGTCCTGCCCAGCTTCTTCCTGCTGGGCGCGACGAAGGCGGGCACGACCTCGCTCCATGCCCACCTGGCGCAGCACCCGCGGCTGGGCATGTCGGAGCCGAAGGAGCCGCACTTCTACGACCTCCACTACGCGCGCGGCCTCGACTGGTACGCGGACGCGCACTTCGCGCATTGCTCCGCGAAGGCGGCGGTCGGCGACGCGACGCCGGCCTACCTCGCCCTGCCCTTCGTCGCGCCGCGCGTGCGGGCCTACCACCCGGAGGCGAAGCTCGTCGCCATCCTGCGGCATCCGGCGGAGCGCCTGCACGCGCAGTGGTGGATGCTCGCCGCGGGCGGGCTGGAGCGCCGGCCGTTCGCCGACGTCGCGCGCAGCGAGGTGCGGCGCTGGGACGCCGAGCCGCGCGTGCCCGACGCCGAGGCCGAGGCGCGCTGGCGGGCGTTCTCCGCCGGTCGGCAAGCGGGCTCGCCCCACCCGTTCCTCCTCGAGTTCGGCCACTACGCCGAGCACATCGCTCGCTGGCACGCGCACTATCCCCGGGAACGGCTCCTCGTCCTCCTGACCGAGGACCTGGAGCGCGACGCGCAAGGCACGACGCAGCGCGTCTGGGATTTCCTCGGCGTGGGCCCGGGCCCATCCTTCGACGCCGCGCGCCGGAACACCGCGCCCGGCGCCCCCGTCGCGCGGCTGCGCCGCACGGCCCGCGACCACCCGGCGCTGCGAGCGGCCTGGCACCGCCTGCCCCGTGGCTGGCGCGACCGCGCCGTGACGCGCATGTCCGAGGTGGGCGTGAAGCCGGCCATGCCGGCGGACGCTCGCCGGGTCCTCCTCGACCACTACCGCCCGCACAACGAACGCCTCGCGCGCCTC
>JAIVGT010000250.1 GCA_020201485.1 Halobacteriales archaeon | reverse complement strand
GCGCGGGGTGGGCACGCCGCTGGCCTTCCGCGTGGCGCGCGTGACGGACCGTGCGGGCAAGACCCGGGGCTACATCCTCTCCGTGCAGCTCGAAGTGGCTCACAGGGCCTGGGCCGGCGACGCCCCCGCAGCACGCGGCGCGCGCCCCCGACGATGTCGTCCCGCGGGCAGGACTTCCATCGCCACCCCGGCCTCGCCCGCGGCGCGCGGCATGTTGGGGAAGCGTGCTGCCTCCGGGGTCTCCACCAGGGTACGCCCTCCCGCCTCCTGCACGGCGCGCAGCCCATCGACCCCCTCCCGGCCCATGCCGGACAGGAGCACGGCGACGACGCGCTTCCCGTAGGCGCGGGCCAGGCTGCGGAACAGGCGGTCGATGTTCGGATGCACGGTGCCGCCGCGGGGCACGACGACGATGCGTCCCGCGGCCACCTCGAAGTCGTCGGACAGGCGGGGATAGTAGAGGCGGTTCGCCTGCACCTCGTCGCCCGGTGCGGCCATGCGCGCCTCGAACCCCGTGCCCGGGGAAGGCGCGCGTCCCAGTCGAACCTCGTCTGGCCGCTCCGGTGGTAGATGATGAACAGGGCCGCGCTGTCATCGGCGTGCAGGCCCTGCACGAGCTCGAGGATCGTGGGAAGGGCCCCGGCGGAGCCGCCGAAGGCCACGACGCGGCGCGCCGGCGTCATGCCGCCTCCGGCGCGACGTCCCGCGGTCCGAAGCTCACGGCGTGCAGGCGGAGGAGCGCGTCGCTCACGTCGGCCATGGCGAAGAAGCACACGATGCGCAGGGGCGGCGCGACCTGCGGGCCGAGCGCGACCTCCTCCGCGGGGTGGCGCGCCGCGCTCTGCGCCTCGGCCAGCTCCTGGTCCGTCAGCGCGCCCCGCCCTGCGGCCGCGCGGCGACCAGGCGGCAGGTCTTGCAGGAAGCCGCTCAGTCCCTCCCGCAGCAGGTCGGCGGCCATGCATAGCCTCGGACCGCCCCCCTTCAACCTGCGGTCGCTACGCTCAGGGATGGCAAGATGCAGGCGAGCGGCCAGCCGGGCTCAGAGCAGCCCGGCTTTTTGGAGGGCCATGAGGTCCTCCGTGCTGAGCTTCTCGCCCTTCTTGAACTTCGCGAAGATGTCCTCGGCCTCGGCCTTCCCTTCCGGGATCTCGGCCTGTCCGCGGTCGGCGCGCATCTTGTTGCGCAGGCCGATGATCTGCTTTTCGTAGTCGCGGATGGAGTTGACCATCGCGATGTATTCCTGGTGGACCTTGTCCGCCTCGAGCTTGGCCTTGACGAACTGCTCCTGCGCCCCGTCCGCCTCCTTGCGGATGGCATCGGCCTCCTCGAACAGCTTGACCATCGTGTCGTGCTGCTCCTGGGCGGCGTTGGCCAGCTCGGTGACCGCCTTGTGGCTCGCCTCGGCCTTCTCCTTCGCGTCCTTCATGCCGAGGTAGGCGTCGCGCACCCCGACGTCGCTCTCGAACTCCTTCTCCTTGGCGCGGATCTGCTTGCTCAGGTCCGTCATCCGGTCGATGAGCTCCTTCTCCTTCTTCGGGGTCAGGACCTTCGTCTGCTGGTCGTACTCCAGCTTCCGCACTTCCTGCTTCAATCGCTGCAGGTTGAGGTCGTCGCCCGGCCGGCTGCGCGTGCGCTTCAGCGCGTTCATCGCGTCGGCCTTCTCGTTGGCCGCCTTGTTGAGCTCGTCGCGGAGCTTCTTCGCTTCCTGGACCTTCTTGTTCTGCTCGTCGCGCTTGGCGCGGTGCCCGTTGGCCTTCTCGATGAACTCCCGGACCTTGCCGTTCAGCTCGTCCCGGTGCTGCGCATGCTTGCGCGTCTCGTCGTTCAGGCGGTCGCGGAGGTCGCGCTGGCGGTTCGCCTGCTGGTTGAGCTTCTCCTTCTTGTCCAGGAGCTCCTCGATGAGCTGCTGCTCGGAACCAGGTTGCTGCTGCGCGGCGTCCACGTGGTAACCCCAAAAGCCCGGCGGTGAGGATGAGCGCACCCAGGCGCAGGGTCGGGGATGTTGGAACCCCTTGATGAAGATTTCGCCGGTCGGGAGCTTGCTCCTCCTCTCCTCGTGTGCGCGCCCACGCGGCGCGCCGCGGACGTCCTGGCCCGCGGGCGCCGGCCTGCGCCCTTCCGGCCGAAGCGGGAACTAGGGACGGGCGGCAGCGCCGACGCGCGCCCCAGGCGTTGCGACCACGCCCGGCTGTCTGTTCGTCGTTTTTTTCATGTCAGCGAGGGGCGTTCTTGAAAAACACCATGGTTTTTGAGGTCGGGGGCGATGCTTGCCCGTTGCCGTCCCGAAGCCGCCGTGCCGGCGTGGCCGTCCTCGACGCGCGCGACGCGGCAATCCTGCGCGCCCTGCTGCCCAACCCCCGGGCCAGCCTGCGCGAGATCGTCGAGGCGGTGCGCGCCGAAGGCATGGACATCAGCGCCGAGACGGTGCGCCGCCGCCTCCTCAGCCTGGAGAAGGTCGTGTCCTTCCACCCCGTGCCCGACCTCAAGGCGCTCGGCATGGAGGGTGCATTGCTCTTCGTCCGCGTGCAGGGCGGGGCGAAGGCGCGCGACAAGGTCGTGAAGCGGCTCGTCCGGTGGCATCCGTCGAACATCACGGAGACCGTGGGCCGGTACGACATCGCCGCCACCATCCCGGTGCGCCGGCCGGGCGACCTGGCCGCGTGCGTCCTGGACCTGCGCGGCCTGCCCGAGGTGCAGGACATCGAGTACCTGCTCGTGTCGCGGAGCACGCCCCTCATGGACTGGGTCCGCGCCAGCCAGGGCTAGGTGGCCCGGCTCGCCGCGCAGCCCGGGTTCGTGCACACCCAGCGCGGGGAGCCCGTCGGGCGCGCCCCGCCCACCAGGGCCGGCCGGTCCCGGGGCTGCAGCAGGTCCATTGCCTTGCCGCACGTCGCGCACTCCACGCCTCAGCCCTCCGTCCGGCGGCGGCGCGGCGGGGCGCCGACGTCGCGGGCGAGGTTCGCCGCGTGCAGCGTGCTCTCCGTGACCACGGCGAAGGCCGCGTCGCGCACCCCGCGCGCGTTGCGCAGGTCGGAGAGCACGGCGGCGAGCTGCGTCTGCGAGCGCACGAGGAACCACGCCTGGAAGTCCGCGTCGCCGAACTGGGCCAGGGTCAGGACCGCCCCCGCGTCCTCGCAGCGCTTGCGCGTGGCCTTCACGTGCGCCGGCCCGTCGAGGTGGAGCGTGACGATGACCAGGTCCAGGCCGAGCGCGCGCCAGTCGAGCAGGGGGAGCACGCCGCCCCCTCCGAGGAGCCGGTGGATGCGGTTGCGCACCGCCTCGTGGCTGATGGGCCGCCCGCTGTCGCGCAGGGCCGCGCTCAGCTCCTTCAAGGTCTGGCGCGGGTCCTGGGCGAGGAGGGAGAGCACCTTCCGGTCCAGGTCGTCCAGGGGGCGGTCGTCCATGCACATCACCCGCGGAATCACCGAAGGCGCCCGTTTTGTCTCGCTCTGGCGCGGCACATCGTGGATTCGTCATATCAATCCAGCGATTTCTTGGACGCAGGCTGCCACAGGCACACGGCCAAGCGGGGCCGGCGGCCCGGGCCAGGACGCAAGGGTCTCCCGCCCGCGGGAAGAGGCAGCGACGGCGCGCGTCGCGCGAAGGCGGATGCGGGTGCTCGGTCACTCCCGAGGAAGGAAGCTCGGGCAGGCATGCCCCATGAAGTTTCCGCGACCATCGTGGAAAACCCGAGCATCTGGCGACGTTCCCTGCGCTTCCGTGCGACACATGTCAAACCATGGCGCGGATGACGGGAAACGCACGGGTGTTCACCGCGCGACGGGCAGGAACTCCCAGAGCTGGTGCGCCGGCAGGCCCTCGCGGTAGCAGTAGTGCACGCCCTGGAAGCGCTGCCGGAGCTCCGAGACGCGCGCCGCGACCTTGTCCGGGGCCTCGCCCTTCGCCACCGCGGCGTGCAGGATGCCCGCCACCTCGCGCATCTCCCCCTCGCGCATGCCGAGGCGCGTCAGCTCCTGGCTCCCGAAGCGCAGCCCGCTCGGGTCCGTCGCCTTCTGGTCCCCGGGGATCATGTTCATGTTCGAGATGACGTTGCACCGCTCCAGCAGCTCGGCGCAGTGCCTGCCCCCGCCGTGGGCGCGTACGTCCACCGCCACCTGGTGGCTCTGGGTGAAGCCGCGGTGCTCGCACAGCACCTTCAGGCCGAGCTCGTGCATGCCCTGCGCGAGGGCCTGGGCGTTGCGGATGACCTGCTTCGCATAGGCCTCGCCGAAGTCGAGGGCCTCGGCGAAGGCCACGCACTTCGCCGCCATGTGGTGGAGGTGGTGGGAGCTGACCGTGCCCGGGAACACGCCGCTGTCCAGCTTCTTCTTGAACTTCTGGTCGGCCTCGTTCGTGTCGGGCAGGTCCGTGGCCACGACGCCGCCCTGCGGGCCGGGAAGCGTCTTGTGCGTGCTGCCGGTCATGACATCGGCGCCTTCGCGCAGCGGGTCCTGGAACTGCCCCCCGGCGATGAGGCCGAGGACGTGCGCCGCGTCGTACATGACCCGCGCCCCGACCTCGTGCGCCGCGTCGCTGATGGTCCTGACGTCGATGGGGAAGAGGAACAGGCTGTTGCCCACCAGGCACGCCTTGGGCTTCTCCTGGCGGATGAGCTTCGCGGCCAGGGGCGCGTCGATGGTCATGTTCGCCTCGTCGAACGGGTAGTAGACGAGGTTGAAGCCGCGCAGCCCGACCGCGCCCATCTTCGCGTGGGAGATGTGCCCGCCCTGCGCGGTGTTGATGGCGGCGATGGTGTCGCCCGGCTGGGCGAGGGCGAAGAACGCCGCCATGTTCGCTGTGGTGCCGCTCGTGGCGCGCACGTCCACCTGGTTCGCGCGGAACAGCTTCCGGGCGAGCTCGTTGCAGCGGCGCTCGACCTCGTCGATGTACGTGCAGCCCTGGTAGTAGCGCTTCCCCGGGTGCCCCTCGGCGTAGCGGTCGTGGAAATCGCTGACGAGCATCTGCCGGGCCAGGGGCGAGATGACGTTCTCGCTCGCGATCATGGGCAGGCTCCTCGCGAACCAGCCCGTGTGCTGGCGCACCTGCTCCAGGACGAAGTCGGCGTCGCGCGCGTGAGCGCCGGGCATGGGCGGGAAATGCCGGACGCGGCTCAAGGACTTGCCGGCGGCATGCCGCTCTCCGGCTCGCGCAGCGTGGCCCGGAGCGCCGGTCCGAGGGAGCGCAGGTCGAGCGGCTTCTGGAGCTTGAGGTGCGCGCCGGCGCGGCGCGCCAGGGGCCCGGTGAAGCTGTCCGGGAAGGCGCTCATGAGGGCACGGCGCACCTCCGGATGCTCCCAGCGCAGCCAGGCCAGGAGCTCGCTGCCGCGCATGCCGGGCATGCGCTCGTCGCTGATGACGAGGTCGAAGTGCTCCCGGTTGATGCGCTCCTTCGCCTCCAGGGCGCTGTGCGCGACCTCCACATCGCAGGCCTGGTTCAGGGTGCGGAGGAGCGAGTCCTGCAGGCTGCTGGCGATGTCGTCCTCGTCCTCGACGAGGAGGATGCGGCTGCGCACGACACCAGAAGAAGCCATGACGCGGAGCCAAGGGCGGGGGGGGACTTGAAAACTGGGCCACCACGGCCCGCCGTGGCCGGGGAAAACCACGGCTGGTGCAAGGCAGGCGGGCATCCAGCCCCCCAGCGCCGGAACCCTTACGGGACGGAGGACGATGGCGCGGTGTGGAATTCGCGAACCGGGACGCGCTTCTCGTGAACGCGGCGCAGGGCTTGGAGGATGCGCGCAGTGACGCGCTCAGCATCCTGGCCCGCGGCGTGGAATCGGTCGAGCCGGCCATGCTCGTCAGGCGGAGCGTCCAGCGCGAGCAGCACGTCCTGCGGCTGCGCGGCGACCCCTTCGCCGGCGGGCCGGGCGCGGACGAGGACCTCCTCCTGCCCATGGATGGCCTGGGGGCGGTGCGGTGCATCGCGGCCGGCAAGGCGGCCGAGGGCATGCTGCGCGGCTTGGGCAAGGCGCTGAAGCTCGACGAGGCCTTCGCCGTCGCGCCGGCCCCGCGCGGCGTCGAGGTCGTGCGCGCGCACGAGGCCTCGCCGTGGCCGGTGCTGCGCGCCGGGCACCCGCTCCCCGACGGCGGCTCCGTGCGCGCCGGGGAGCGCGCGCTGGCGATGGCGCGCGGATGCGCGGCGCAGGACCTGCTCGTCGTGCTCCTCAGCGGCGGCGCGAGCGCGCTCCTCGAATCGCCCCTCGTGCCCCTGGAGGACCTGCGTGCGGTGGAGCAAGCCCTGCTGCAGGCCGGGGCCCGCATCGAGGACCTCAACGC
>JAIVGT010000056.1 GCA_020201485.1 Halobacteriales archaeon | reverse complement strand
GAGCTGCTGCGTGGCCTCGCTCGTGGGCACGCCCCGCACCTTCAGGCCTTCCTTGCGGATGCGCTGCGCCAGCTCGTCGAGCATGATGGCGGCCGTGCCGCCCGTGCCCAGGCCTAGGGCCATGCCGTCCTCCACGAGCTGCACCGCAGCGCGCGCGGCGTGGCGCTTCGCGTCCTCCATGCGCCGGCGAAGCCCGGATGCGGCTTGGACCCTTCGGCGCGCAGCGGCCGGGCCGGGGCCGCGGAAGGGCTTATATCGGGCATGCGCCATCCCCGCGCCAACGTCCGGGCAGGAGCTTGTCCCATGCTGCGCGAGTGCAAGAGCCACGGCTACTTCCGTGGTGACGTGTGCCAAGAATGCGGCGAGGAGGGCAAGTTCCTCATGAACGAGCACGAGCTCAACCGCTGTGGCCGCATCATGGCCGGCGTTCTCCGCCACTTCCCGGAGAAGTTCGGCGTGGAGATGGACGAGCACGGCTGGGTCGATGTCCAGGACCTGGTCATGCAGATCCGCCGGCAGAAGGACAAGCTCCACTGGCTCAAGCCCCACCACGTCGAGGCCATCGTGCTCACCGATCCCAAGGGCAGGTACCAGTACGACAAGGACCGCGTCCGCGCCACCTATGGCCACAGCCTGGAGGTGGACCTCGACCTGCCCACGGACGACATCCCGGACACCCTCTACTACCCAGTGGCGGAGGAGGAGCTGGACGTGGTGCTGGAGCGCGGCCTGCAGCCGACGGAGCGCAAGAGCGTGCACCTGAGCGCCACGTTCATGAACGCGGTGGAGGCGGGGCAGCGGCGGGGCGCGCAACCCATCATCCTCGAGGTGGACGCGAAGCGCGCCATCTCCGACGGCGTGGTCATCAAGCAGGCGGGGAAGACGGTGTACATCACCGACAGCATCCCGTCGAAGTTCCTCCAGCAGAGCGCGCAGGCCGCGCCGCCCCCGCCCGCCGGAGAGGGCCGGGCGGACGACGAGTGAGCATGCCGCGCGCGGGGCGCATCGCCGGCGGGGCCGTGGTCCTGAGCCTGCTCGCCGTCTTCGCCGGCGGCGCGCTCTGGCTCCTCGCCTCCGCGGCGAGCACAGGCGCGGCTGTCGTCGTCGCCCTCGTCGTGGCCCTCGTCGCCGGCGGCGCGTTCGCCCTGTGGTTCCTCGGGCACCTGGCGCGCGACCTCGACCCGTTCCGCATCGGCTTGCGGAGGCGCTGAATGGAGGCCGACCGCCTGGCGCGCCTCGGCATCCTCGTCAGCCTGGGCGTGCTCGCCGTGGGCGTCGCCCTCGCCATGCTTCGCTTCGGCATCGCCGGCGAGGCCGGGCCGTTCGCCTTGTTCGCGCTGCTGGGCGGGCTGGCCGTGCTCCTCGTCGGACTGGCCTTCCTCGGCGGCGCGAGCGCGGACGCGCTCCACGGCAAGCTGGGGAAGCTGGGAAAAATACGGGAAAAGTAGCGCCCCTCAGTAGGGCGGGTGGTGCCAGTGGCCGCTCGCCGCGAAGGCGATGGCGAGCACGGCGACGATGACGACGAGCACGAGGAGCCAGAAGGCCAGCCCGTTCAGGCCGAGGAAGCTCGGTCCCTCCACGTTGTAGTTGTTCGTCGTGCCTCCGGCGCCACCCGGGGCCGCGGGCGGGTTGTTCACGTTCACCGTGTTCGTGTCGCCGCCCGATGGCGGCGGCGTCGTACCACCGCTCGTGCCACCGGTCGTACCACCGCTCGTGCCGCCGGTCGTCCCTCCGCTCGTGCCGCTGCCCGTCGTGTACTGCGCCAGGGCCGGTGCCGCGACGCTGGCGAGCACCAGCACGGCCAGCAGCCCTATGCCGATGTGCTTCGTGCGCATGGTCGCCTCGCCGGCGCGCATCCGGCATGAACGAACGGGCACATCCTCCGGCGCGCGCCGCCTGGTCGGCAAGGTTTTCGCCGGGCGCGTGTTCCGCGGGCTGTGCAGGCGCAGCGGGCAGGCCTGGCGCTCATCGTCGCCAGCGCCGTGAGCTTCGGCGGGGTCGCCGTGCTGACGAAGCTCAGCCTGGCCGCGGGCATGGGCGTGCTCAGCCTGCAAGCCCTGCGCTGGGGCATCGCATTCCTCGCCATCGCGCCCTTCGCCCTGCGCTCCTTGCCGCGCGGCATCGCCCGGCGCGCCTTCGCGCTCGGGTTCGTCGGGCAGGGCCTGACCTCGGGCTTGTACACGGCGAGCATCGGCCTGCTCCCGGCGGCCCTGGCCTCCTTCCTGCTCTACCTCAACCCGGTGTTCGTCGCCGCGCTGTCCGCGGCGCTGCTGCGCGAGGCGCTCGACCGACGCGGCCTGCTCGCCCTCGGCGTCGCGGTCGTGGGGCTGGGCCTGCTCGCGCTCGCGCCGGGCGTGCTGCTCGCCCCGCTCGGCATCGCCCTCGCCTTGGCCGCGGCCGTGTGCTATGCTTGCGTCATCGTCGCCGGGCGCAAGCTCACGGCGCAGGCGGAGCCGCTGCGCGTCGCGGGCATGCTCATGCTCGGCGCGACGTGCGCGTTCGCCATCGGCGCCCTCGTCACCGGGCCGACCCTGCCGCGCGACACCGGCACGTGGGGCCTGGTCGCGCTCCTCGGCGTGCTGTGCACCGGGCTGAGCGTCGGCACGTTCTACCTCGCCCTGCCCCGCATCGGCGCGCCGCGCGCGGCACTCCTCAGCACGCTGGAGCCCGTGAGCACGCTCGTCGTCGCGTTCCTCGTGCTCGGCGAGACGTTCACGGCCATCCAGGCCCTGGGCGCGCTGCTCATCCTCGGCGCCGTCGCGCTGCTCGCGCGCAGCTAGTCGAACATCGGGCTGTGCAGCTTCTTGTCCCCGGCGATCTCGTCGAAGACGTAGTGCTCCCAGGCCCGCTCGCCGAGGACCATCTCCAGCTCGGGCGGCGTGAGCATGGGCACCGGCCACTTCGCGTAGTCGTCGGTGGCGATGCGCGGGCAGGCGGTGTTGACCCACGCGTCCATGTGGCGGAAGTACTGCAGCGCGTCGGGCGTGAACGTGTCGATCTGCACGATGACCGCCTCCCCGCCCTTGGCCTCGATGCGCCGCTGGAGCTGCTCCGCGAGGCGCAGCCGGAACTGCCCGGCCTTCGTGCTCACGAGGAGGGCGAAGCGCTTCCCGCCGCGCCGTTTCGCCGTCTCGATGGCGGCGAACCGCTGGCGCAGCACCTTGTCCCGCAGGCCGCTCATGAGCCGCACGGTGCCGAACTCCGGGTCGGCCACGACCACGTCCTTCGGCGTCTCCAGGGCCAGGCCGAGCGGGTGGAAGTCGCCGCTGCCGAGGTAGAAGAACAGGTCCACCTCCGGCTCGACCGCCTTCGCCGCGGTGTAGTTGCAGCCGAGGATCTGCGCGGCGAGGGCGATGCGCAGGTCGCCCTTGCCCACCTTGGCCTCCACGCCGAGCTCGTGGAGGATGGCGATGGCCTCGTCCGTCTTGTGCGCGTACTGCGCCGTGGTCACGAAGCCCACGCGCTTCCCCCGCAGGCCCAGCTCCCCCACGGCCTTGGCGATGGCCGGCCGGATGGGCATGCGGTACTTGGCGCGCACGAACATCGTGTCCTTCACGGGCACGCTCGGCATCGGGCTGTGGCCGAACTGCACGAGCAGGTCCGCGCCGGCGGCGTGCAGCGCGCTCGCGCTCGGCGTGTCGCACGCCCCGTAGCAAGCCTCGCCGCTGAGCACGGCTTCGGCGCCGGTGCGCTGCGTGAGGAGCTTCGCGATGCCGGGCGCATAGTCGCGCAGCCCGTCCGGGAACTGCAGCAGGACGCGCTTCGCGCCGCGCTGGCGCACGCGCTGCCAGACCTCCTCCAGGTCCAGGTCGTAGGTCTCGTCCCAGGGCTCAGGCGAGCGTGACGCGTCCGTGCTTGACATCGACCTTCAGCAGCGTCTTGACCTTGACGTTGCGCTCCCTTTCAACCCTTGCCTTTCCGGACCCCTTCTCGAACACCACGACGATGTCCACGACCCGCGCGTCCGCCTTGCTGAGCGCCTCCAGGCTCGCGTTCAGGGTCCCTCCCGTGCTGATGACGTCGTCCACGAACAGCACCCTGTCGCCCGGGTTCACCCCGTTGATGTACAGCTCGCCCTTCGAGTACCCGGTCACCTGGTGCACGGCGACCTCGCCGGGCAAGCCGTAGCTCCGTTTGCGGATGATGGCGAACGGCAGCCCCGTTCGGTCGCTCACCGCGGTGGCGAGCGGGATGCCCATGGCCTCGGCGGTGAGGATGAGGTCCACGCGCGTGTCGGCGATGCGCACGATCTCGTCCGCGACCTCGCGCAGCAGCGCCGCCTCGACGCGGGGCACCCCGTCCGTGAGCGGGTGCACGAAGTAGTCGTAGTCGCCCTTCTTGATGACCGGGCTGGCCAGCGCGCTTTCCCGGAGCAGCTTGCCCATTCACTGCACCTCCTGCACCGCGGCCCGCAGCGCGGGCACGAACGCCTCGACGTGCTCCGGCCGCACGTGCGGCATGCACACGACCTTGATGCCCCGCGTCAGGGGCGCGAGCGACACGAACCAGCCCTGCTTCGCCAGCGCGGCGCGCACCGGCTCCGGCTTCGGCACGGGCACGGCGAGCACGGGCAGCACCGGCTCCAGCACCGGCGGCAGGCCGGCTTCGCGCAGACGCTTCGCCAGGAGCCGCGCCGTGGCCATGCAGCGCTGCGCCACCTCGTGGTAGCCCGCTTCGCCCAGGTGCTGGAGCACGGCGTGCGTGGCCGCCGCCGCCGCGCCGGGCCGCGTGCCCACGAGGCTGGCCTGCGCCTCCGTGCTCACGTAGGGCGTGGGCACGCTGATGCGCCGCAGCATCTCCGCCGTGCGCACGGCGAGGCAGCCGGCGGGGATGGGGGCCATGCCCATCTTGTGCGGGTCGATGGTGAGCGAGTCCACCCCGGCCAGGGCGAAGTCGAAGCCCGGCGCGCCGGGCAGGAAGGGCAGGGCGAACCCCCCGAACGCCGCGTCCACGTGCAGGTGCGCCGCGTGCTCCAGCGCCAGGGCGCCCAGCTCGCGGATGGGGTCGACCGTGCCCAGCTCCGTCGTGCCGGCGATGCCGACGATGCAGGCGGTGTTCGGCCCGAGCTGCGCCTCCACGCTGCCCACATCCACGCGGAACTGCCCGTCGAGCTCGGCCCAGCGCGGCTCCATGTCGAGCAAATCGCACGCCTTGAGGAAGCTGAAGTGCGCGGTACGCGGCAGGATGACCTCGCGCAGGCCGCTGCGGCGCGCGATGCGCAGCGCGGTGAGGTTCGCCTCCGCCCCGCCGCTGACGAGCAGGCCATCGGACCCGCCCGGCGCGTGCAGCAGGCCGAGGATGCTCGCCAAGGCGCGCCGCTCCGCCTCCTGCGCGCCGCGGCACCACGCCGGGTCGCCGAGGTTCGTCTCCAGGAACATCTGGTACGCCTGGACGGCGACGGGATGGGGCGCGGTGCACATGCTGCCCAGGACGCGGCCGCTGGCGAAGGCCTGGTCCTCGGCCCGCAAGGCGCGCAGCTCGGCCAGGACCTCCGCTGCCGGGCGGCCCTTGGCGGGGAGCATGGCGCTGCGACGCAGCGCCGGGATTTCAAGGTTTCCTGGTCGCGCCGGCAGCCCGCAACGGGCTTCACGAGAACCTAGTTGAGCGGAGCCTTCCTTCGCGCCCCCGCCATGACCCGACGCCGCGCCCTCGGGGCCTTGGGGCTGGTGGCCCTGCTTGGGCTGGCCGGGCCAGGCCTGCTCCCGGCCGGGGCGCACGGCGACGCCCCGCCCGTCGGCCGCCCGCTGTTCACGGAGGTCACGCAGCAGGCCGGCCTGTCCGGCTTCACCCACGGCGGGCGCTTGCCCGACTTCGACGGCGCGACGGCGCTCTTCCCGGAGTACAGCGGCCCGGGCGGATGCTGGCTCGACGTGGACCTCGACGGCTGGCTCGACGCCTTCCTCGTCAGCGGCATGTTCCTCACCGACTGGGCGCGCAACGACGTGGACCATCCGCACAGCCGGCTGTACCGCAACCTGGGCGATGGGATGTTCGAGGACGTGAGCGCGGCGTGGGCCGCGGACCTCGTCGGGGAGTATCTGGGCTGCGCCGCGGCGGACTACGACAACGACGGCCGGCCCGACCTCGCCGTCATCGGCTACGGGGGCAACGCCCTGCTCCACAACGAAGGCGGCCAGTTCGCGAACGTGACCTCCGCCGCGGGCGTGCGGGGCTCACAATGCGGCGCGGAGCTGTGCGGGGGCACGAGCGCAACGTGGCTCGACGACGACCGCGACGGCTGCCTCGACCTGTACGTGGACCACTATGGGGAGTACAACCT
>JAIVGT010000249.1 GCA_020201485.1 Halobacteriales archaeon | reverse complement strand
GGGTGATGGCCGTGGCGAACACGTGCCGGTCCCCACGCTGGAGGAGGTCGCCGGCGAGCACGTCGGCCCAGTGCATGGGCCTGGCAACGGGGCCGGGGCCTAAAGGGTTGCGCCGGGTCGGGCCGCGGGTTCGCGGTCCTCGCGCAGCATCCCTCGTGGCCGCGAGAAAAGCTCATGCCCCGCCCGCCGAGCCCGGGCCATGACCCTGCTGCGCTTCGTGGAGCTCGTCCTCGGCACGTTGCTCGCCATCGGCATCGCCTACCCCGGCCGGCCGATGTGAGCGGGAGGGCCAGCCCCGCGCGCACGCACGAGGCTGGCAGCCGGCGGGTGGGGCCTACGGCAGCGCGCCTCCCCAGGGCGCGAACACGTCCACGTCCCGCACGAACTCGGACGCTTCGGGCGGGGTCACGCCGTTCTCCGTCGGGGGCTGGAAGCGCACCGTGCCGCTCAGGGACGTGTACACGACCACGCCGTGGTTGCCCTCGGGCAGGATGAGCTCGTCGTTCGAACCGCAGCAGGCGTTCGTGTCGCCGCCCTGCCCCAGGTTCTCCAATCGGATGACCGCGTCCGCGCCGCACGCGCCCTGGAAGTCCTCGATGGCCGTGTCGTCCGCGACCTCCCACCGGTCGAGGTGCCGCCAGACGATGACCGGCACCGTCCAGCAGTCGCTCGGGCCGGGTTCGAGGGCGCCGGGGGTGATGCGCAGCACGTACTGCTGCGCCTGCTCCTGCACCTGCACCGCCTCGCCGCCGTTGGCGAAGTCCTTCTGGAAGTCCTCCGCCGCGCCTTGGTGGCAGGCGATCCATTCGCGCGTTGCCGCGACGCCGCGGATGTCGCACGTCTCCGGGCTGTAGCCCCGGTCGCGGAACGCGCCCGTGCTGTTCACGAGGTCGCCCGGCCAGGAATCCGCCGGCACGGCGTAGTCGAAGCTGCGCTGGCCGAGCGGGTCGCCCGGCAGGTCGAGCACGACCTCGTGGTGCTGCTGCGCGCGATCCTTCCACGCCGCCATCGGCCCGCCGAACAGGTACGTGCCCGGCTGGAGCACGGTGTTGTTGTCCCCGGGCGGCGTGAACGCGCCCTGGCCGAGGATGTCCGGCTCGCCGAGCGCGCCGCCCGTGCCGCACAGGATGCACGCGCCGCCGATGGTCCACGCCATGTTGTACAGCGTGCCGTGCAGCGGGTTGATGTCCACCCAGGCGTGGTAGGCGCTGGCGAAGCCGCGGTAGTCGTTGAGGTAGCCGAGCAGCTCCTCCTGCCCGGGGGCGAGGCCGGGGGTCGTCCCGGGCGGGTACGCGTTGTACACCGCGCCGGGCGCGATGTCGAAGCGCGTGTTCGGCTCGCGACCCAGGCCCGGGTTGCCGCTCGTCAGGCCATGCGTCGTGTCGGGCACGGTGCCGGGCGGGAGCAGGCTGTCCACGGGGCCGAGGGGGCAGACGCCGAGGTAGCTGTCGTCGCACAGGTCGTTGAGCAGGCGCGAGTTCAGCAGGGCATCCTCCGTGCTCGCCGCGGGCTGCGCGGTGTCGCGGGCGAAGACCCATTGGCTCCGCACGGCGGGCTTGGCCGTGCCGTCGAATAGGCTCTCGGCGAGGGGGCTCCACGTCGTGGAGCGGTCCACGTCGGTGAACGAGGCCTGGCGCAGGTCGTACCAGGTCGCGAGGCCCTTGTCCACCGCGCTCTGGTGCGTCACGGCCGTGATGACCGTGGTGGTCGTGACCAGGCTGGCGTCGTAGAACTCCGTCTGCCAGCCCAATCCATAGACGTACTGGCGCGCGGCGATGTCCGGGTCCGCGGGGCGCGGGTCCATCGTCCCATCGGCCGAGACGCGGCTGGGGTCGTCGAGGAGCGGGTCGCCGAAGCTCGCCAGCTCGGCATCGAAGTCCTCCGTGTCCCGCACCTCCGTCGGGCAGATGAAGGGCAGGGCCTGGCCGGCGACGATGTTCACGAGGCACACCGCCTGACGTCCGGGCACGTCGCCCCAGCTCAGCGGGTTCGTCGAGCCGCAGTATTGCACGACGAGGACGCCGTTGCAGTAGCCGTGGTGGTTCCCCGGCACGATCCACACCGGGAGCGTGGTGCCGGGCACCGGGTCGTCCACGCAGTACGCCTGGCCGTCCAGCGGCGGGGCGCCTTGGTAGCCCACGCAGTTGCCGTACCACACGAACTCGTTGGACGCGTCCACGCCGCCCGGGTCCTGAGGGTCGGGGCTCTCCAGCTCGTCGATGACGCCGTTGCCGTTCTTGTCCGTCCAGTCGCCGTACCAGGCCCAGATGCCGGAGCCGCCGGGCAGGATCGTCGGCCCCGCGCCGGCCGCGGCGAGCACGCCCCCGGCCGGGGAGTCGCTGAAGGCGTGGTTGGCGTCGAAGTACACGGCGCCGCCCGTCCCGCCGGCCGGGGCGAGGTCCATGTCCACGCGCCCGTCGAGGAGGCGCACCGTGTCCTGCTTCGTCGGGGTGAAGCGGCCGGGTGCGGCGTTCCCGGACATGCCCTGCGTGCCGGCGGTGTGGTAGGGCACGACCTGCTTCGCCGTGTACTCGCCCAAGCCCACCGACCACAGGCCGCACAGCCCCGAAGGCTCGCGCCCGGCGTCGTCGGTGCAGCCCGGAGCGGCCGGGGCCCCCACGGCGTAGCCCTCGGCCAGGCCGTCGCGGTTCGCGTCGATGACGCGGTCGGACACGGCCGGGCCGAGGAGGCCCGTGGCGCCGGCGAAGTTCGGCTCGTCGCTGCGGCCCAGGTCGTCGTGCGACGTGGGCGTGTAGCGGTACTGGCTCATGTGCGACGCCATGGCGGGCACGGGCAGCGCGAGCACGAGCGCCAGCGCGAGCGGGGCGATGCGGGACATCCTCATCCTGGGTTCCTCCTGCCTGCAGCGGGCCTGCGGCCGAGCGAGCGCGCCGCGCGGGGATATGCATTCGTGGCAAGGCGTGTTGGCGAGAGCGCTGCTGGTTCCGCTGGAGAAACCAACATCGTTGGCAAGGCGTCGCAGCGGCGATGCCTCATTCCAACGCGGTCACTCGTCGAGGCGCTTCTCCAGGCGGCGGAGCTGGTCCTGCAGCTCCTGCTCCCGCACCTGGACCCGCTGCAGCTCCGTCCGCACGTCCGCCAGGTTCTGCAGCAGGCTCTCCTCGAAGGGCGTGAAGCGCCGCTGGCTGAACATGCGGTGCGCCAGGACCATCCCCAGGAACACCCCGCCGAGCGCCGCGAGGACGGTCACGGCGAAGAACTGGAAGACGTAGTTGAGGAGGAGGAGGAAGATGCTCTGCACCGTGACCACGCCGGCCGCGGTGAGCGCGACGAAGGCGAAGAGCAGGCCCACCAGGCCCAAGCCGACGACGTAGAGCCGGGGGAGCCTCATCGCCGCGCCTCCACCAGCTGGAGCAGGGTCTCGTAGGGCAGCGTAGCGTTCACGGCCGGCAGCCAGCCGCGCTGCGGGTCGAGCACGCTCACCGCGATGCTGGGGGCGGTCAGGTTCAGCGCCACGTTGCCGTCCCACTGGTAGCGCTGCGGGCCTTCAAAGGCCGTGATGGTGAAGTTCTCCTGCGCGCGGTCGTACTGCACGTCCACGGCGTACACCGCCTGGTGCACCAGGGTCGCGTTCGGGGCGGCGGCTTCGGCGACGTGCGGCGTGATGACGATGGCGTCGTAGCGCACGTTGCCCTGCTTCGCGTGCACGTAGACCTGCAGCGACGCGTTCGTCGCGCCGCGGTCGATGAGCAGGCTCGGCGGCAGCAAGCTGATGGGCTGCGTCTGCGGCTGGGCCTGCGGCCCGGACCCGAGACACCCCGCGATGAGCAAGGGGGCGAGGGCCAGGAGCAGCCGCATGCCGCGGCGATGCGCCGCAGCGCCAAAAGCTTTCCCGGTGCATCCTTGGAACCACGCGGAGCCGCTGCGGAGAGAACGCTTATCGCCGCCGCCCGGGCTGGCTGCCCGTGCGCGTCCTCGCTGGCCTCGTCCTGCTCGCCTTGGTCCTGCCCCTGGCCCAGCCCTTGGCCGCGCCGCTCCGGCTCGGCCCGCGCCCGCTCGCCTTCCCGCAAGGCCCGCCGAACGACCCGAACTACGACCGCGCCGAGGAGAGCCCGCTCGACTACGCCATCTTCGACGAGCAGTGGAACCTGTTCTCCTTCCTCCCGGCGAGCACGCCCCTGGCGCGCGCCTCCGGCGAGACGGCGAGCGGCATCAGCGCCGACATGGCCTGGCGCACGACCATCGGCCGGCCCGACGTCCGCATCGCCGTGCTCGACAGCGGCATCTACTGGGAGGACCGGGAGCTCCTGAACAAGGTCGCGCTCAACACCGCCGAGCTTCCCCTGCCCCAGGGCTGCGCGAGCTACGACTGCGACGGCAACGGCGTCGTGGACGTGCGCGACTACGCCGGCGACCCGCGCGTGCACGACCAGGATGCGAACGGGCAGCGCGACGCGGGCGACCTCATCCTCGCCTTCAGCGACGGCGTGGACCAGGACCACAACGCCTACACCGACGACATCGCCGGCTGGGACTTCTTCCGCGACGACAACAACCCGTACGACGAGGTCCGCTTCGGCCACGGCACGGGCGAGGCCAAGGGCAGCAGCGCCGAGACGGACAACGGCATCGGGGGAGCGGGCGTGTGCCCGCTGTGCCGCGTCGTGCCCCTGCGCATCGGCGACAGCTTCGTCGTCCACGGCCAGGAGTTCGCGCAAGCGGTCATGTACGCCGTGGACAACGGCATCGACGTCGTGCAGAGCGCGGTGGGCGAGGTCAACTGGGACGCGTACACGCAGCGCGTGCTCGACGACGCGTGGAGCCATGGGACCATCGTCATCCTGAGCGCGGCGGACGAGGACAGCTTCCACCACAACTACCCCGGCGCGCTGGAGCACACCATCGTCACGAAGAGCGTGCAGCCCGACAGCACGGACGAGCCGGACCAGGTCCACGCGTTGCAGACCACGAGCTACCAGACGCACGCGGCGTGCACGAACTGGGGCGCGCACATCACCCTGGCCAGCCCGAGCACGAGCTGCAGCAGCGGCGCGACGGAGATCCTGAGCGGGGTCGCGGGGCTGGTCGCGAGCCGGGCGAAGGACCTCGGCCTGCACCTGAGCGCGGCGCAGGCCAAGCAAGTCCTCCTGCAGGGCGCGGACGACATCGCGCATGCCGAGAGCGCCGTGCCCCTGCGCTACCCGAGCCAGCCCGGCTTCGACGCCTACTTCGGCTACGGCCGGACGAACGCGAGCCGGAGCGTGGGCTTCGTCAGCCCGTCCCTGCCGGAGGTGGACATCCAGGAGCCGCGCTGGTTCGAGCCCATCCGCTGGCAGCCGGGCATGAGCATCCCCATCGAGGGCCGCGTGGCGTTCCCGAGCGCGAGCCTGTACCACATCGTCGTCGAGGTCGCGCCCGGCGTGCAGCCCACCGACGACCAGTACACGACGCTGCGCGATGCGTGGGTGGACAGCCCGGAGCAAGGCGCACTCGCCGTGTGGAGCCCGCAGGATGCGCCGCGCGGGCCGGCGCAGGGCAGCGACGACTTCACCTACACGCTGCGCGTGCGCGTCGAGGACGGGCTCGGGCACCGGGGCGAGGACCGGAAGGCGGTCGGGCTGTACCAGGACCCCACGCTGCGCGCGCGCGTGGACCTGCGCAGCTACGGCAGCCTGGAGGGGAGCCCGGCGCTCGCCGACCTGGACGGCGATGGTGCGCTCGACATCGTGCAGGCGGACGGCGGCGGGCACGTCCACGCCCTGCACGCCGACGGAGCGGAGCTTGCCGGTTGGCCGGTGAGCGCGGACGTGTTCGCGCCCGCCCTGGCGCATGCGCTCGCGCCCGGCTTCGCCCGCGATGGGGTCCCGCTCGACGGCTTCGTTGCCAGCCCGGCGGTGGGCGACCTCGACAGCGACGGCAGCCTGGAGGTCGTGGCGGCGAGCCTCGGTGGCAACGTCTACGTCTGGCACGCAGATGGGACGCGCGCCGCGCGCTTCGGCGTGGACCGCAGCTTCTCCGACGACCCGACGCGCACGCACGACGTGCGCTGGGGCTTCCTCGCCAGCCCCGCCCTCGCCGACCTCGGCCGCGACGGGCACCTGGACATCATCGACGGCGCGTACGACCAGCACCTGTACGCGTGGAACGGCCAAGGCCAGGACCTGCCGGGTTTCCCCGCCTTGCTGACCGACCCGGCCTCGCCCGGGCCGTTCGACATCGGGAACGAGATCGTGAGCAGCCCGGCGGTCGCGGACCTCGACGGCGACGGCTGGCTCGACATCGTGGTGGGCACGAACGAGGTGTACGCGGAGCCGAAGCCCCTCCCGCC
>JAIVGT010000248.1 GCA_020201485.1 Halobacteriales archaeon | reverse complement strand
GGCGGCTCGGGGACGAGGCGGAGGATGCTCAGCGCCGTGATGCTCTTGCCCGAGCCCGACTCCCCGACCAGGCCCACCGTCTCCCCGCGCCGGATGTCCAGGTCCACGCCGTCCACGGCCTTCACCGTGCCGTCGTAGGTGTCGAAGTACGTGCGCAGGCCCTCGATGCGCAGCAGCGTGTCGCCGGGCGGGGAGGGGTCGGCCATGGCTCACTTCCTCAGCCGCGGGTCGAGGATGTCGCGCAGCCCGTCGCCGAGCAGGTTGAAGCCGAGGACGAAGCCGAAGATGGCCAGGCCCGGGAAGGTCACGGTCCACCACTGCCCGCCCGCCACGTAGCGCTGGCCGATGCTGACGAGCGAGCCCCACTCCGTGGTGAACGTGTTCGTGCCGCTGAAGCCGAGGAAGGCCAGGCTGGCCGCGACGAGGACCACGACCCCGATGTCGAGCGTGAGCTGCACGACGACGGGGGCGAAGCTGTTCGGCAGGATGTGCCGCCACATGATGTGCGCGTCGCTCGCCCCGCTCGCCCGCGCCGCCTCGACGAACTGCTGCTCGCGCACGAGGAGGGCCTGGCCGCGCACGAGGCGCACGTACGGGGGCCACCAGGTGGCGATGAGGGCGAGCGTGATGCTGCCCAGCGAGCGCTCCAGGGCGATGGCCACGGCCATGGCGAGGATGAGCAGGGGCAGGGCGAGGAACACGTCCGTGATGCGCAGGAGCAGCTCGTCGATCCAGCCGCCGTAGTAGCCGGCGACCACGCCCAGCACCAGGCCCACCACGACCCCGACCGCGACCACGCTCAGCCCCATGGCCATGCTGATGCGCGCCCCCCACACGATGCCGTAGAACAGGTCGATGCCGCCCGTGCTCGTGCCCAGGGGATGCGCGCCGCCCGGCGGGAGCAGCTCGTTCGCGAAGTCGGGCTGCATCTCGTACGGGTCGCGCGCGCCGCTCGGCGCGGGGGCGATGACCGGGGCGAGGATGGCGAGGAGCACGTAGAACAGCACGATGCCCAGGCCGACCATGGCCAGCTTGCTGCGCTTCAGCAGGTACCAGGAGTAACGCCACTCCCGCATGCGCGGCTGCAGGGCCTCGAGGCGCGTGACGCGCACCGGGCTGGGCAGGGCCGAGGCCGGCGCGCTCATCCCAGCCTCACCCGCGGGTCCAGGTAGGCGTACACGATGTCCACGGCGAGGTTGGCGACGACGTAGATGATGGCGACGAGGATGGTGAAGCTCAGCACGGCGTTGCTGTCCACGCTGGCGATGGCCTGCGTGCTCCACTCGCCCAGGCCGGGCCATTGGAAGATGGTCTCGGTGAGCACCGCCCCGCCCAGCAGCGAGCCGAAGGCGAGGCCGATGACGGTCACGGTCGGGAGCATGGCGTTGGCCCGGGCGTGCTTCTTGTACACGAGCCGCTGCGGCAGGCCCTTCGCCAGCGCCGTGCGCACGTAGTCCTGGCGCAGGACCTCGAGCATGCTGCTGCGCATCATGCGCGTGATGATGGCCATCGTCGCGTAGCCGAGCGTGACCCCGGGCAGGACGATGTGCAGGAAGGCGTCGCCGAACGCGTCCACGTCCCCGGCGAGGAGCGTGTCCACGAGGAGCAGGCCGGTGGGCTTGGGCTCGAAGAGCACGGGATGGGTGAAGGCCAGGCTCGTGGAGTAGCGCCCGCCCAGGGGGAAGAGGCTGATGCCCGTGTGCGTGGCGAAGGTCATCTTCAGGATGAGGCCGAGCCAGAAGATGGGGATGCTCACCCCGCTGAGCGCGGCGATGCGGCTCACGTGGTCCAGGGGCTTGTCGCGCCGGATGGCGCTGAGCGTGCCCAGCGGGATGCCGATGAGCACCGCGAAGAGCATGGCGACGATGGTGAGCTCGATGGTGGCGGGGAAGCGCTGGGCGATGACGTCGTTGATGGGGCGCTCCCCGAAGCCGGCGGTCTTCGTCACCCCCAGGTCGCCGGTGGCGAGGCGCGCCAGGTAGTTCCCGTACTGGATGTAGAACGGCTGGTCGAAGCCCTTGGCGTGCTTGAGCTGCTCCACCTGCCGGTCGGTCATCTTCAGCGTGACGTAGCCCCGGCTCAGGTCGCCCTGCGTCGCGACCCACGTCAGGCTGAACGTGACGAGCGTCACGCCGAGCATGACAGGCACCAGCAGGAGGAGCCTGCGCGCGATGTAGCCGGCGAGGGCCATGCGGAGCCTCAGGACCTGACCTTGCTCATGTACTGGTAATGACCGACGAGGGGCTGGTTGCTGTCCATCGGGTTGTAGAAGTATCCGCGCACCCACGGGCCTTCAACGTGTGGGTTCGTCTGCTGCGCCAGGTACAGATAATCGTAGTTCTGCGTCATGTGCTGCTGGATGGCGGCGTACTTCTGCTCCAGCTGCCCCTGGTCCACGGTGGCGAGGGCGTCATCGATCATGGCCTTCAGCTCCGCGTCGTCGTACTTCGCCCAGGCCGCGTACTGCCCGGCGCGGTCGTCCGCGAACGGCTTCACGTAGTCGTCGGGGAAGGCGTAGTCCGGGCTCCAGCCGATGAAGTACATGGCGAAGCCGCTCTTCTTGCCGCCAGGAAGCAGCGCCGTGGCCCAGTCCAGGGGCTGCACGTTGACCTTGATGCTCGGGCTCAGGGCCTCCAGGCCGGACTTCAGCAGCTGCGCCGCGCCCTCGCGCAGGGCGTTGCCCGCGTTGTAGTACACGTTGAGCTTGAAGCCCCCGGGGTGGTGGCTGGCCTGGAGCGCCGCCTGGGCCTGCCGCGGGTCGTATTGCGTGCCCCGCAGGTCGGCGTAGCCGAACATTCCCTTGGGGACGACGCTCGTGAGCTGGATGGCGTGGTTGTGCGTCACGTCGTCCACGAACTTCTGGTAGTCGAAGCTGAGCGCGAACGCCTTCCGCATGTTCACGTCGCTGAAGAAGTCGCAGTCCGCCTGCTGGCTCACGGCGTCCACCGGGCATTCCTGGGTGTTCGTGACGTGCCGGGTGAAGATGCCGGTGACGATGACGAAGCTCGGCTGCTCGATGACGCGGGCGAAGCTCTTGCCCTGCACCTGGACGACGTCGCTCGGGCTGACGTAGATGTCGTCCGCCTCCTTGTTCTGCAGCATGAGGATGCGCGTGTTCAGGTCCACGACCTTCTGCAGCACGACCACGTCCACCTGCGGCTTCGGGCTGCCGCTGTAATACGGGTTCTTGCGCAGGATGACCTTGTCCCCGGGCACCCAGCGGTCGAGCTTGAACGGGCCGGTCCCGACGGCGTTGCGGTCGGCCCACGGGTCGCGCGTCACGGCGCGCCGGCCGCCGGAGGCGGGCGGGGGCAGGCCGTCGCTCGTGCTCGCCACGCCCCAGCTCTCCTGGCGCTCCGGATGGGGCGCCTTGAACGCCTTGCTGCTCACGATGCTGCCCTGGGTGTAGGCGATCTTGTACAGGAAGGCGGCGTCGGGCTTGCTCAGGCGGAACTGCACCGTGCTCGGGTCGAGGACCTGCACGCCGCCCTCGGCGACGTATGCGGCGCGGTCCTGGGCCGTGCCCGGGGTCGTGCCGTACGCCTCCGCGCCGGCGATGACGCCGTCGATCCACGCCGGGCTGTTCGGGCCGTTCATGAGCACGACGCGGTCGAAGCTGAACTTCACGTCGGCCGCGCTCAGGGGCGTGCCGTCGCTGAACCTCACGCCGGGCTTGAGGTGGAAGGTGTAGGTGAGCCCGTCCTCGCTGATGCCGCCGTTCTCCAGGCTGGGCACGGCGGTGGTGATGGTGGGCACGAGGTCGGTGGCCGAGGCGCGGTTGTAGTACACGAGGGTGTCGTACACGTTCTGCAGGACCGCGCCGCCGTTCTGCTCATAGTCGTAGGCCGGGTCGAGCGATTCCGGGTCGCCGATGTTGGCCGTGGTGAACACGACCTCGTTCGCGCTCGCGGTCGGGCCTTTGCTCGCGCAGCCGGCGAGGGCGAGCGCGAGGAGGAGCAGGCTTGCGACGAGGGCGCCGGTCCGCATGGGCTCACGTCGAATGACGGCGCACGGAAGGCGCGCGCCTTAAGGTTTGCCGTAGGCTGGTCGGATTCTCCAGGAGGCGGTGCGCGGATTGTCGCATCGCGCGTGCGGGCCGCTTCGGGAAGAAACCCTTATCCACGCTCGTCCCCGTGCCCGCGACCGGGGAACCGCGCATGCTCCACCGCCCGCTCCTGCTCGCCGTGCTGTTGACCTCCGCGCTCCTCGCCGGCTGCACGCAGCCCACCGGTCCTGCGAACACGCCGGGCGGGGGCTCCACGGGCACCGGCATCACGACGTCGTGCGGCGGCGCGATGGGGGGCAACGCGAGCACGATGCAGGTCGCCGACGGCGACCGCATGGAGCGACTGGGCTTGCCCGCCCGGCTCGCGGCGCAGGCCACGGGCACCGGGCTCGTCATCGGCACCTTCCTGCCGCTGACCGGCTCGCTCAGCGCCTACGGCGGCGACATGCAGAACGCGACGGAGATGGCGAGGGACGAGATCAACGCCGCGGGCGGCGTGAACGGCGCGCCCGTCACGCTCCAGCACCAGGACGACAAGAGCAGCGACACGGCCGGCGCGCCGCAGACCTTCCAGGCGTTCGTCAGCGCGCACGCGGCCGGGGTGGTGGGCGGGGCGGCGAGCAGCATCACGGGCGCGGTCCTCGACAGCGCGAAGACGAACCACGTCGTGGTCGTCACGCCGGCGAGCACGAGCCCCGCGCTCACCGACGCCTCGCACGACAACCAGGGCTTCTTCCTGCGCATCCCGCCGAGCGACGCCCTGCAGGGCAAGGTGCTGGCGCGCGTCGTGCACGACGACGGCTGCCGGACGGTCACGCTGCTCGAGGTCAACAACCCGTATGGCGTCGGCCTGGGCGGCGTGTTCCGCGCGACGTTCACCGCCATGGGCGGCCAGGTGAAGGACGAGCTGAAGTTCGACGAGAACGCGCAGAGCTTCACGACGGAGGTGCAGCGCGCCGGGAACGACGCGAGCGACGCGGTGGTGCTTGTGGGGTACCCGGGCCAGGCCACGCCCATCATGCAGCAGGCGTACACGCGGGGCGTGATGGGCAAGAGCGTGTTCTTCTTCAGCGAGGGCGTGAAGGACGCGAAGTTCGTCACCGGCACGGGCAAGGCGAGCGGGGGCAGCTTCATCCTGCAGGACCTGCGGGGCACGGCCCCGGGCAGCGTGACGAGCGGCGGGTTCGCCCACTTCAACAGCAGCTTCAGCGCGAAGTACGGCCACGCGCCTGGCCTTTTCGCCGCGGAGAGCTACGACGCGACGTGGATGATCGCGCTCGCCGCGCAGTGCGGCGGGGCGAACACGGGCGACGCGGTGAAGGCGAACATCCTGAAGGTCGGCAACAAGGACGGCGCGACGGACGTGCCGGTGAGCGGCGGCAACGCGCAGGTCGCGCTCACCACGGCCGGCGCTCCGACGCACCTGTGCAACCTGGACTACCAGGGCGCGGCGCACGACTTCAACTTCGACGCCAAGGGCGACCCGACGGACGGCGTGTACACGGTGTGGAAGGTCGCCTCGGACGGGAGCATCCAGACGGTGCAGGACAACCTGCGCCCCTGAGCGCGGGCGTTGACCGGTCTCGCGCGTTCCTGTCGCGCGTTCCTGGGCGGTGCCTGCGAAGCCTGTCCGCGCCGAGGGGTGCGCGGCGCAGGATGTTTCCTGCGAACGGGCTTGCACCCCCGGGGGCGTGGCGGGGCGACGGGGTCCCGCCTATGCGTGCGAGCAGCCTGCCGACGGTGCGCAACGAGGAAGCCTGGAACGTGGGGACGAAGCTCGTCCTGCTCGTGGCCTTCGCCGGCCTGGCGGTGGCGTTCTTGGCGATGGCGCAGCCGGCCCACGCCGCGCTCCCCCCGCCTTGCGACACGTTCGTCGTCAGCAACACGAGCAGCGAGTGGCGCACGCCGACGAGCGGCGTGTGGAACTCGCCCTCCACGAGCAGGACGCGCAACGGCGCGTGGACCGTGTTCCCGAACGGCGGCCCGGGCACGCCCACCCCCCTGACCATCTGGGCGGACAACCAGTTCGTGCCGAGCGCGTACAACTTCCGCAACCTGTTCAAGTCCTGCGGCGGCACGTACGTGCTCGACATCACCGCCGACAACAGGTTCGTCGCCTGGGTCAACGACACGCAGAGCGCCAACGGCGCGCAGGTGCAGCAGTGCCTCGACCCGAACGGCTTCTGCTTCCAGGGCTACTTCCACGCCAACTTCACCCCGGCGTGCACGAACTGCCAGCTGGAGGTCGGTGCCTACAACATGGGCAGCGACGCGATGATCCAGTACCGCCTGGAGT
>JAIVGT010000055.1 GCA_020201485.1 Halobacteriales archaeon | reverse complement strand
CATCATCACCGGGAACAGCGTGCATGTCACCGACCCGGCCACGAAGAAGACGCGGAAGGCGGACATCGTCGCCCCCGGCGTGGTCACGAACAGCGCCAACCCGCACTACGTGCGTCGGAACATCATCACCAAGGGGGCCGTCGTGAACACGAACCTCGGCCGCGTGCGCATCACGTCGCGCCCCGGCCAGGACGGCACGCTGAACGGCGTGCTCGTCGGCCCGGCGAAGTGAGCGCGCGAGGCACGATGGTCACGAAGGACGAGGGCAAGTACGTCCTCTATCCCTGCTACTTCGACAATCAGCGCGCGCGCCCGCCCCGCCGCGTGCCCCAGGCGCTCGCCGTGCGCAACCCGAGCGCGGAGGAGGTGGCGAAGGCCGCCCTCGCCCTCGGCCTCACGCCCGTGCTGGAGAAGGGCCGCGCCCATCCCTCCCGGCCGTGGGAGCGCAACGGCCGCGTGCTCGTGGACGTGCGCGGCGAGAAGCTCGCCCTCCTCCGCCAGCTCGCGGCGAAGCTGCGCGAGCAGCGCGGCCAGGCCCCGCCCCCGCGGCAGAGCGGCCAGCAGCGCGCCGCCAGCCAGCGCAAGGCTTGATGCCCCCGCGCCGGCGTGCGCGGCCGTGGACCTCGACCAGGCCGTGAGCGCCGGCCTCGCGCAGCCGCCATGGACCCTCCTCCAGCCCTTCGGCCAGGCCATGGAGCTGCTCGGCGGCATGCTGCCCTGGTACGCGCTGGTCGCGCTCCTCGCCTGGCGGCGCAGGTGGGGCATCGCCCTCCCCCTGCTCGCCGCCCTCCTCGCGTCCGACGCGAGCGCGTTCGCGCTGAAGCACATCGTGGCGCGGCACCGGCCAAGCGAAGTGCTGTTCGGCTTGCCGTTCCGCGCCGACGACGCGTCCTTCCCCTCCGGGCACGCCGTGCGCGCCGCGGCCGCGGCGGGCGTGGCCTGGCTCGCCGGCGTGCCCCGCGCCTGGCGCGCCGGCACCGCGGCCTTCGCCCTGCTCATGGCCGTCGCCCGCCTCGTCATCGAGGCGCACTGGCTCACCGACGTGCTCGCCGGCCTGGCGCTGGGCGCGGCCATCGGGGCGGTCATGGCTCTGGCCTGGCGGCGCGACGTGGCGGGGGTCCGCCGTCGCCTCGAAGCCCGCCTTCCCGCGTGACGCCTCGGGAAAGGAAAGGAGGAGGAGCGCGCCGGCCGCTGCGCTGGCCGAGCTGATGGCGCGCCCATCGGGCGCGCTCCTCCGCGGACGCGGCCTACTTCTTCCGCATCGCGAACCACCAGTAGCCCGCACCGCCCACGACGACGAGGACGATGATGGCCACGATGGGCAGCGTCAGGTCGCCGCCGGCGGCCTGCGTCGTGAACGACCACGTCTTCGAGGCGTGGTTGCCCGCCTTGTCCGTGATGTCGAGGGCGGCGGTGTGGCTGCCCCCGGCCAGGTCCTTCGCTGGCGTGGCGCTGACCTCGCTGCCGCTCGCCGTCGCCGTCACCGGCTGCCCGTCCACGAGCAGCTTGATGGTGGACGAGTCGAGGCCGCTCAACGCGTCGGTGACGCTGGCGTGCAGCGTCGGCCGCGCGCCGCTCGCCGCGCCCTCCGGGCCCACCGCCCCGATGACCGGGGCCACGGTGTCCACGGTGAAGGCCCACGTCGCCGAGTTCGACACGCCGGCCAGGTCGCTGACCGCGACGCGCGCCGTGTGCACGCCGTCCGCCAGGGCGGTCGCGGGCGTGGCCGTGACGTTCGTCGCCGTCGCCACGGCGCCCGGCACGTCCCCGTTGTCCAGGCTGACCGTGACCTTCGTCGTGTCCACGCCGACCGCGGCGCTGTAGTCGGCGGTGATGGGCGGCCTCGCGTTGTTCGTGAAGCCGTCCGGCGTCGGGGCGCGGGGCGTGACGAGCGGGCCTGCGCCCGCGACCGGCACGTCGAAGCTCCACGACTTCGTCGTCTGCAACCCGCTCAGGTCGACCGCGTCCACGCGCACCGTGTGGTGCCCGGCGGTGAGGGCCTGCGTCGGGGTGAAGACCTGGTCGCCGCCGCTCGCCGAGAGCGGGACCTCGGTGCCGTCGAGGAACATCTTCACCGACTGCACGCCGCGGTTGTCCGTGACGCTCGCCGCCAGCAGCGGCTGCACGGCCGCGACCGTGCCGTCCGCCGGCCGGATGTTGCCGATGATCGGCGCCAACTGGTCGAAGACGATGGCGAACGGGCTGAAGCTGCCCATCTGCACCGTGAACGTCGTGCCCGTGCCGCCCGGCGCGCCGGGCGTCGTGGGCAGCGGCACCCAGTTCGTGCCGTCCCAGTGCAGCACGGTGACCGTGGCCGGCGGGTTGCCGCCGAGCTGCGCGTCGGTCAGGGTGAACGTGAACGAGCCCCCGGCGACGCTGCCCGGGGGCAGGTTGATGCTGAAGTACACGAGCCCGCCGAAGCCGTCCGGCACGGCGAGCGCGCCCTCCGTGGGCGTCGTGCTCACCGTGACGGAGCCGACGAAGCCGTTCAGGTCGTTGGCGAGGTTCAGGCTGAGCGTGCCAAAGCCGAAGCCCAAGCCGCTCAGGTCGATGTCCACGATGTTCCCGGTCTGGCCGGTGATGGTGAAGCTCGCCGTGCTGCCGCTGACGTCGGGCGTGACGGCGATGTGGACGCCGCCGCCGGCCGCGCCGCCGCCGTCGCTGCTGCCGCCGCCACCGCCACCGCCGCCGCCGGAGCAGCGGAACCCGGTGAAGCCCGACGACAGCTCGCCCAGCGTCTGGGAGCCGGTCTCGGCGAGGACGGTGAGGAAGTGGTCGCCGATGTGGGCGGAGACGCAGGACACGGTCACGCCCAGGCGGATGACGAGGTCGTCGCCGCCGTAGCCGTAGCCGTAGCCGTAGCCGAGGTCCACGGTCCCGCAGGAGCGGGCGAGCACCGGACGGGCCGGCTGGGAGCAGCCGATGTCGGCGCCGTAGCCGTAGGCGTCGTCGTAGCCGTAGCCGGTCGTGCTGACCGTCCGGCCTCCGATGGAGAAGACGTCCGAGGCGACGTCGCCGTTCGGGACGAAGAAGCCGACGACGCGGATGCGCGTGATCGGGCCGCGGTCACCGCCCAGCACTTGAAGTTCGTCGATGCCGCAGTCCATCCCGCCGCCCATCGCGCAGCGGGCGCGCTCGATGACGCCGGCGTTGACTTTCGTCCCGCCGAGGCCTGGATTTTCCACGACGGCGTCGATGGCCTCCAGGGGCAGGCGCTCTCCGGCCGGGACCTTGAGGTTGACGACGAACTCGCGCGCCCCGGCGAACGCAGCGGTGTGGGGTGCGAACGTGATGTCCACTGCGCGGGCTTCCTGGAAGAGCAGCACCACGAGGCTGCTCGTCACCATCAGGACGCCCACGAACGCCAGGACACGTGCATGCTTCCGGAAGAAATCGTTCCCCAACAACCCCGCCTCTCGGGGGACACGCGATTATTCGTGTATGAAATTTTCTTTCGGTGGGCGTTGACCCGTGAAGGGTGCCCGTCGAAGCACGGGAGTTGAACCGGTCAGGGCAAGCAACCAAGCGGCAGCCAAACCGACCACGACGGCCGCGGCCGCCACCCCGGGAAGGGCACCGAAGACGCTCTCGGAGCCCGGCGTGGCCCACGCCCCGACCGCTGCCGCCGGCAAGGCCCATGCGCTGACCAGCCCCAGGGCGCGCTGCCGGTCGCCGGCGCGCAGGAGCACGGCAGCTCCGAGGTGCGCGAGCAGGAGCGCGATGCCGAGGAGCACCGCTTCCCCGGCGGTCGCGAGCGAGGCCGCGAGGTCCAAGCCCGCGCCCGAGGCTTGCACGACGAGCGCCGCGATGGCCGGTGCGGGCGCGGCGAGCAGGCCGAGCCCGGCGATGCGCCGGGCCATCGTCAGGTTCGCGGGATGCGCCGCGATGCCGCGCGCGACGAGGCCGACGGCGATGAACGCGGCGGCGAGGAGCGGCGCGCCCTGCCGCAAGGCGAGCCACGACGCGCCCGCGACGGGCAGCCCGAGGAGGGCGCGCGTGCCCGAACCGAGCGCGAGGAGCGCCGCGCCGCCGAGCGCGGCGACGAGCGCGCCGCCCGGGGCCGGCCAGAGCGCGCCGAGCGCAGCGAGCGCGAACACCTCGACGCGACCCGTGCGCTGCCACACGGCGGTGAGGCCGAGGAGGGCGAGGGGCGCGACGATGCTCGGCCCCGTGGCCACGAGGGGCGGCAGCACCGCCGCGAGCAGCGCCGCGCGCCGGCCCGCGCCCGCCTGCCACGCGACGAGCGCGGCGAGGGCGCCGGCCGCGGCTCCCACGGCTCCCCAGGCGCCGAAGAGCAACACGCCGAGCGCCATGGCCGCGGCCGGGACGAGCGCGAGCAACCTCACGGCTCCGCCTCCAGCAGCTCGCGCAATGGCCGGGCCGGGGCTTGCGCGAGGGCCGCGCTCGGAGGGGAGCGCGACGCCCAGGCCGCGGCGCACGCGGCGAGGATGGCGAGCCCGCCGACGACGCGCGCGAAGAGCTCGGGGTCGGGCCGGACGGCGATGGTGTGGCCGAAGGCCGCCGGGAACCCGCGGGGGCCGAGGGCAGCGAGGCCGAGGAGGCCCAGCGCGGCGCCGAGCACGAGGCCGGGCAGGGTGCTGAGCAGCGCGTCGCGCGCCGCGCGCATCGCGAGCTGGTCCGGGGCAGCCCCGAGCTGGCGCAGCGTGTGCGCGACCCCCTCGCGCTCCCGCACCTCGCGCACGACGGCCACGGCCACGCCCGCCCCGGCGAAGAGGAAGGTCGCGGTCACGACCACGGCCACGCTCGGCTCCAGGGCGGCGAACACGTCGGACAGCAGGGCCTCGCTCCGCAGCTCGCGCGTCCCCGCCAGCTTCGCCAGCTCCGCCTTGCGCAGGTCGAGCAGTTCCGCCACGGTCTGCGGCGCGAGGACAGGCTCCACCGCGCCCACGCGCGGCGCGCTCACGGCGAGCGTGAGGTTGGCGATGCGCAGCTCGCGCTGGGAGCTCGGCACGAAGAACGTGGCGTTGACCGTGCGCTCCCCGGCGGGGGCGAGGTCGACGTGGAACGCGCCCACCTCCTTCTCCTCCTTCGCCCCGGCGCTGCGCACCGGCACGTCCTCCACGGCGCGCGCCCCGCCCAGGTTCACGAAGGTCACCTCGACGACGTACCGCGCGACGCTGTTGTTCACCGCAGAGGAGCCCAGCACCAGCCCGCGCTCGGCCTCGACATGCCCGATGCCAGCCCAGGCCGCGTCGGCGACCACCACGTCCGCGCCGCCGCGCGCGTCGCCCCGCTGCGCCGTGACCTGGAGCAGCCCCGCCGGCCCGGCCAGGAGCGAGGCCGCCCCGCGCCCGTCCGCGACCGCGGTCTGCCCGCGGGCGGTGACCACGGCCCCCGACGCGCCCGCCCCGGCGGCGTCCGTGACGTTGACGGTGAAGGACGCGCCCGGCGCGACGCGCGCCGGGGCCTGGACGGAGAGCCCGGCCGCGCCCGTGCCCACCCGCACCTGGGGGTTGACCTGGATGTCCAGCTCGCCCGCGGCCGGCACGCGGAACGGGAGCGCGACCTCGCCCGCGGCGTGCGCGCCGAGCTGCGCCACGGTCGCCGCCGCCAGCACGCCGTTCACGCGCACGGTGAGCGGCCGCGTCGCGGGGTGCGCGGCGAGGTTGAGCAAGGCGACGCGCGCCGTGGCCGTGGTGTGCGGCACGGGGTTGGGCGGCTCGATGGCCAGGCCCGTGACCGCGATGTCGTTCCCGACGTCGGCACGGAAGGCGCTCTCGTCCGCGCGCAAGCGGAGCATGTGGACCTGCGACGCGGGCAGCCCGGCGAGGTCGCCCGCGGTGTCGAGGTCGGTGACCAGCTCGTCGTCGCGCAGCCCCGCGCCGGCGTGCACGCCGACGATGCGCAGCTCGCGCAGCGTGGCCCGGTACGCCCCCGGCACCAGGACCTCGTCGCCCGGCGCCAAGGCCAGCACCTGCGCCGCGCGCACCCCGGCGCTCGCCTCGTCCGGCGCGGACGGCCATCGCCCGCGCAGCAGGCTGGGATGGTCCGTGGCCTGCCACCCGGCGACGTCCACGCCGCGCACGACCACCGGCCGCGCGCCGAGCATCGTGGGCGCGACCGTCTCCGGGCTGCTCGTGCTCACGCCCTCCAGCTCCGTGGCGTGCTCGCCGAGGAAGCGGTCGGCCGTGCCGCGGAACGGGTTGCCCGCGCCCCGCCCGACGACGATCGTGCCATCGTCCGGCTCGAAGAGCGTCGCCGGCACGGCGGACGCGGTGAGCACGACCGCGGTGATGGCGGCGAGGACGAGCGCGCCGGCGATGGCGCTGGGCAGGAGGCGGGGGG
>JAIVGT010000247.1 GCA_020201485.1 Halobacteriales archaeon | reverse complement strand
CCTCGAAGCTCACCTGGACCATGCCAGCGCCCCCTTCTTCCAGGCGTAGGCCCAGCCGATGAGGAGCAGGCCGACGAACAGGACCATGTCGACGACGACGAGCAGCGCGCCCGGCATCTTGACGAAGTTCATCGCGAAGGGCACGAGGAAGGCGACCTCGACGTCGAGGACGAGGAAGACGAGGATGTAGAGGTAGTACTGGACGTCGATGTTCGTGCGCGCCGGGCCCATCGGGACCTCGCCGCACTCGTAGGTGCCGAGCTTGAGCGGGTTGGGGTTCCGCGGCGCGCCGAGGATGCGCCCGATGCTCAGCATCACCACGGCGATGAGCACGCTCAGCGCCAGGAGGATGCCGACCGGCAGGTACGTGAGGAGCACGTCGCTGGCCATGGTCGCGCCTTCTCTGTTTGCGCGATATGGGACCCCTTACTTAAGGGCTCCTACCGGCTGAGCCGCGCGACTGGCGGAGGCGCCGCCGCGGGCTTGGCGGCGATTCCGGGCGCGCGATGCGAGCAGCGCGCGCATGCGAGCGTGCGAGGGAGCGCCACGCAGGGGTGCGGGCACGCGAGGTGCGTGCAGAAGGGATGTTGGACAACGCTCAAGAACCCCCTGAGGATAGACGGGGACCATGGAGCAGGCGGAGCAGCTCGTCGGCCGCAAGGTCGTCGACGCGCGGGGTCTCGACGTGGGTGTCGTGTTGGACGTCGGCATCGGCGACCTGCGCGCCCCGAAGTTCCTTCTCGTCGGCCCGGCCCCGAGCCCAGCCTCGCGCTTCGTGCGGGTGGAGATGCGCGACGTGGCCGAGGTCCTGCCGGACGCGGTCCGCCTGCGCCAGCGCTGAAACCGAGCCCCTCTCGGCACGTCGTGTGCATCGCGCGTCGATTCCGCACCCGGCTTCGCGAGATGGGCTAAGTGCCCCTTCGTTCGATTCCGTCCCGGCAGCCTGCTGCCAAGGGACTCCCATGACGAAGGGAACGATGCTGTTGGGTTTCGCAGTGTTGGGCTACACCTTGATGTTCGCCGCCATCCCGGTGGCGCAGGCCGGCGGTGCCGGTGCCTGCGTCGCGGGCAACGGCTTCGACTTCACGGCCGACCAGGTCGGCGTGTTCGTCGGCGTCAACGCCGGCCAGAACAGCGAGACGGGCGTGTTCACGGACCAGGGCGGCTTCGAGGCCGCCTGCTGCGCCGAGAACAACCAGCCCCCGGACTGCTTCAACCCGGTTTGAAGCGAGCCGGACCGCGCGGCCCGCGCGCCGCGCCCATCTATTTTTTCCGCAGCCGTTCGATGGCCTGAGGCCAGGCCTCGGCGAAGCGCCTCACGTCCTCCTCCGGCACGCTGAAGCTGACCCGCACGAAGCGCTCCCCGAAGCGCGGGCTGAGGTAGCCCCCGCCGCGCACGAACACCTTGTGCTCGAACAGCAGGTGCTCCTCGATGAGCGCCGGGCTCGCGCCGGTGGCGCTCGTGTCGATGACGAACAGGTTGGCGAAGCTGGGATAGACCGGGAGGAAGCAGCCCGGCGTCTTGTCCACGACCTGCTTGATGAGGGCTTGGTTGCGCTGGCACTGCTGCAAGACGCGCGGCCACCACTCCTTCTTCGTCTCGAGCGCGGCCTTGGCCGCGACCTGGGCCAGGATGTTGATGCCGAGCGTGCTCACCGTGAACGGCTTGATGCGCTCGTACAGGGCCTTGGGCGCGGCGATGGCCCCGATGCGCATGCCGGCCAGCCCGCAGTTCTTGCTGAAGCTGTACACGACGATCGTGCCTTCGGGGTAGAACTCCGTGGCGAGCGCCGCGTCCGGGCTGAAGTCGCGGTAGGTCACGTCGTGGATGAGGGGCAGGCCCTTCTCCTTCGCCAGCTCGGCGATGGCCCGGACCTCGGCGCGCGTGTAGGCGGTGCCGAGCGGGTTGATAGGGTCGATGAGCAGGATGCCCTTCGTGCGCGGGGTGAGGGCCTCGCGGATACGGTCGGCGCTCGTCTTCCACGGCGGATGGTAGATGGGCAGCTCGACCGGCTTCGCGCCGCCGAGCTTGATCTGGGCATGGATGGGGAGGAAGCTCGGGTCGGTGCACACGACCTCGTCGCCCGGGCCGAAGAGGGCGCGGTTCATCGCGTACAGCGCTTCCAGCCCGCCGTGGCCCAGGATGACCTCGAAGTCCGGGCCGAGACCGAGCTCCTGGCGCACCAGCTCCGCCAGCCCGGGCAGGCCTTTCTGGATGGGGTAGAGCTTGTGCTCGCCCCGCTCCACGGCGTGGCGGATGGCCTCGTCGATGCGGGGCGTGGTGGGCAGGGTGTTGGTGTTCTGGCTCATCCACGCGATGCCGGGCTGGGCGTGCGCCCACACGAAATGGTCCGGCTTCGGGCTCGGGACGGGCATCGTCCGGGGATGCGGCAGGTTGGCTAAAAGCCCGCGGTCAGGCGGGCTTCGTCCCGCGCAGGAAGCGCACCGCGTTGCGCACCATCATCACGCTGAACACGAGGTTCGCCCCGATGAGGAGCAGGCCGAGCGCGACGTACGCGGGGAGCGCGTGCCGCGCCCCGACGGCGATGAACAGCAGGCCGGCGGCGAACGGCAGGAGGAAGCTCACCGGCGCGACGAGCAGCTCCAGGCGCACGCCGCGGCGGAGCGAGGGGCTGACGATGCGCGCTTCGCCGCTGCCCGTGCTCGCGTCTAGGGGAGCCACGCTGGCACCTCCACGTGCACGGGGAAGCTGTCGGGCACGCCGCCGAACAGGGCCAGCGCGCCCATCGCATGCAGCGCGACAAGGAGCGCTGCCGGGACGATGGGCATCATGAAATCGTCGTCGAGGACGCTGTTCTTCGCCAGCTCCGCGACCACCATGACCACCGCGGCCAGCGCGGCCCACACCGGGTGCCAGCCGAGGATGACGAACACGGCGAAGACGAACAGGCTCGTCGCGACCCAGCCCAGCTTCTCCCGGCGCGCCCGGCGGAACTCGCCGAGGATGGGGTCGCCGATGGCCGCGCCCACGATGCAGCCGGCGGCGATGGCCGGCGGGAAGACGTAGAGCAGGAGCACGACGGCGCTCGCGAAGTACACGTAGCCGCTGACGCGGAAGCGCTCGTACTCGCGCAGGCCGAAGAAGGCTTCCGTGGGCACGCCGCCCAGGATGCGCCACGCCTCCACCGCGAGCGCGGCCGCGAACAGCAGCACGGGCAAGACCTGCTTCACGAACAGCATCGTCGCGCCCTGGTCGGGGAGCAGGTAATAGACGACGAAGCACGCCCCGAACGCGTGGAAGGCGCGGCGGAACCAGTGCGGGTCGAACTCGATGTGCTCCACGGCCTCGACGAAGTCGCCGAGGTGCTCCCGCAGGGCGCGCTCCAGGCCGAAGCCCTCGTCGGCCGGCTCCATGCGACCTCAGTCGTACATGCCGACGTGGTTCTGCAGCAGGTTGGCCAGGATGCGGGCCTGGTCGATGGGCAGCTCGAAGCTGTGCGTCACGAGCTGCTGCGTCCCGTCGACGTTGCGCGGCTCGCGGACGATGATGACGACGCTCCCGTAGCCCGAGGTCTCGATCTCCATCTTCACGGGGCCGTCGTGGGCCTCGTAGATCATCGTCATGGCGCTCGGCCGAGCAACGGCATCGCTGGCTTAACCTTTATCCGCGCCGCGCCCGTTCGCGGCGCGTGAAGGGCTTCACCCTCCGCCGCGACCTCGCCGTGGGCGCGCACCGGCTCGAGGAGCTGGCGAAAGGGCTGGAGCACACGCGCGGCCTGGGCGTGATGTACCCGGACGAGACGGAGCGCCTGGCGTTCGTGCGCGGCGTCGAGGTGTTCGTCAGCGCATTCCAGGGCTACATGTGGATCGACGACGTGAAGGGCCGTGTCGTGTGCAGCGCGGACTACCTGCGCCACGGCGACGAGACGAGCATCTTCCTCGACCTCGTGCACGAGCTCACGCACATCAAGCAGCACCGGCAGGGCCAGGACCTGTGGGACGAGACGTTCGCCTACGTGGACCGGCCTACCGAGGTCGAGGCCTACCGCGTCGCCGTCGAGGAGGCGCGCGACCTGGGCATGGAGGAGGAGGCCATCTGCGAGTACCTCCACGTGCCCTGGTGCACGGACGACGAGCACGCCCGGCTTTGCCAGACGGTGGGCGTGCGGTACTATCCGAAGAAGCGGAGCGGCTGAACGTCGCAGCTCATCGGCGGCGCGACGCGCGCTCGCCGCCCGTACGCCGGGGCTCGCGCTTCACGCGCCCATGAACTCGGCGCGCTTGCCGCGGCCGTGGGCCAGCACGTCGCACGTCGGGCACTGGAAGGCCGAGCCGGCGCGGACGTAGCTCGTGCCGCGGGCGCCCTTGCGGAACAGCGGGGCCATGGCCGCGCCGCACTTGGGGCACCGGGGGCGGGGCTTGTTGGGCATCGTCCCCGGCTATGCGTGATGGATACATGAATGTTAGCCTCTGGGAATGTGCATCGCAAAGCCGAATTGTCGGACAATGGACCTGGTAACGGTCGCTTTCCTGGAGAACAATCCGCTGAGGATGGGGCGACAAACGGAGAACAATCCACCCTCCGTGGATACCCTATGCGGGACCGAATGCCTCGAACCTCGCACGGGTCCGAAGCGGGCGGGCCGGGGATGGGCGGGCGGGAGGAGCGGTCCCGGGAGGGACGACGTGCGGGCTGCGCGCAGCAGGGCCGGTGCCGTGCCCTCAGACGCGCGTCCCCATGAGGTAGAGGATGCCGCCGAGGAGCAGGGCGGTGAAGCCGGCGAGGACCGCGCTGCCCGCGACGACCGCCTCCAACCCTCCGCCGCTGGGGGTGGGGATGACCGCGGCCAAGCCGAGGAGCGCCAAGCCGGCGACGAGGAGCAGCAGCCCATTCCTCGTGTCCGGGCGCAGGGCGCGGGCCATGCACCGGGCAATGCCGCGGGGCGCATGAGCTTTGCCGAGGCCACTCGGCCAACAGAAACTATTTGCCCTGGCCCGCCCGCTGGCCCGCGGGGAGCGTCATGGAGCGCGGAGCACGGGCTTTCATCGGACTCGTCTTGCTGACCGTCACCGCCCTCGGCGGCTGCATCACGCAGGGCAGCGAGCCGCTCACCGCCGGCCAGGCTGCGCCCCTCGACCTCGCCGCCGATGGCGCGCAGGTGCTCCGCACCGCCGACGGCGTGAGCCTGCTGTGGAAGGGCAACGCCGGGTTCGCCGTGGCCAACCCGTCGCCCGTCGGCCTGCCCCTCGGCCTGCCGCTGCCGGTCGGGGCCGGCTCGCTCAACGACGCGCAGCTCTTCCACTTCGAGCTGCCCCGGCAGGTGACGAAGGTGGAGGCCACGCTGCGCTGGAGCCACGCCGACATCGACCTCAACCTGGCCGTGCGCAACGGCACGAGCCGCACGCAGTGCCGGAGCAACGGCCTGCCCGACCCGACGGCCGAGCACTGCTTCACCTGGCTCGTGGGGCAGCGCGCCGACACGGAGACGTGGAGCGCGCTCGTGGGCGTCGCCGACAACGTGCAGGGCATGGCCAGCCCGGAGCCGTTCGCGCTCACGCTGAACCTCACGACCCTGCCCTGGCAGTGGCTCGGGCCCGCCCTGGGGCCGGCGCAGCAGAGCACGCAGCTCGCCTTCCGCACGCTGCGCGTGGACGAGTCGCGCAAGACGGGCGAGCCCAGCCTGAAGGTGGACGACCAAGGGGCGGTGTACATCGCCGCGCCCACCGGCCCGCTGCAGAGCCTGTGGATCTCGCGCGACCAAGGCAAGAGCTTCACCTGGACCGACATCAGCAACGGCGCCACGCCGCCCCGCGTGCAGGGCGTGCAGGGGGGAGGCGGCGACAGCGACGTCGCGGTCAGCCCCGACGGCAAGGACGTGTACTTCGGCGACCTGTGGAGCTGCATGGCGGTGGCGAGCAGCCACGATTCCGCGCAGACCTGGTTCAACCAGCCGCTCGCCTGCGACGCGCCGGGGGTGGACCGGCAGTGGCTCGCCACGACCGGGCCCGACCACGTGTGGCTCGTGTACAACGGCCGCCTGGGGATGACGCTCGAGCACAGCTTCGACGGCGGCATGACGTGGCCGACGCAGACGCACATCGCCGAGGACAACTGCGCGCGCGGGAACATCGTGGTCACGGCCGACGGTAAGGACCTGTACGCGGCCGGCTGCAACGACCAAGGCATCCACCTCGTGCACAGCGCCGACATGGGCACGACCTACGACATCCGCCCGGTGGTGAAGGGCGACCGCACCGCGGGCAAGGACTGGAGCTTCTGCAACGCGTGCAGCATCTTCCAGGTCGTGGCCCTCGACAAGGCCGGCAACCTGTACGTGGTGTGGAGCGACCCGACGGGCGGCGAGCAGGACGTGTACC
>JAIVGT010000054.1 GCA_020201485.1 Halobacteriales archaeon | reverse complement strand
CCCTCGCACGGTGCTCTGCAAAGGCACGCCAGGCAGGCAGCTGGTGGCGCCTTCCGCACCTCAGCTACATATACTCCCCGCGGCTTGCGGGGGACGATGCCCGCCGCTTCCCCCGTCCTTGTTGGGTTCCACTGCCCCCAGTGCCGAGCCCCGCAGCAGGTGGGCCTCATCGCGCTGAGCCGCGCCGGCCTGCACCAGTGCACGGCCTGCAGCCGCAAGCTGAAGGCGGCCGACGTGTCGCGCGCCATCCACAGCCCGCCCCCCATCGAGGCGGCCCGCGCGCCCGGCCTGGAGTCGCACGCCCCGCCCGGCATCCGCGCCCGGTACCGCTGAGCGCCTTCGCATCCTCGTCGGCAGTGCTCCGAGCTCAGCGCTGGCCAGGGGTTGACGTGAAGGTTTATCATCCTTCAACCCGGATGGCGGCGGTGCCTCGCATGGCTGCCCGCCCGCTCGCGCTGCTCGCGGCGCTCCTCCTGCTCGCTTCGGTGATGCCCGCGCTCGCGCAGCCCGCGCTGCCGAGCCTGGCCCCGACCCAGACGCTGGCCGGGGCGCCGAGCGGCTTCAAGCGCTGCGGCGACGAGAACCTCGTCCTCGTGTTCCTCAACCCGGACCTCACGCCGCACCCTGACGACAACCTCATCCACGCGACGGGCACGTTCTTCATCCAGTTCCAGGCGCGCGGCGACCGCGCGCTCCAGGTGGAGAAGTTCACGTTCAGCTTCGGCCAGCCGCTGCCCGACGGCATCGACGTCTGCCAGAGCATCGGCCAGGGCGTGCCGCCAGCCTGGGTCACGGACGCGGCCTACATCAAGGACTACCGCTGCGACACCACGGTCGAGGACGGCTTCTTCGTCCCCATCGACACGTACAACGTGCCCGACGGGCAGTACGGGGCCGCGGTCAGCGCCTACGACAAGGACGGGAACGAGCTCGTCCGCTACTACACGAAGGCCATCGTCGAGAACGGGCGGAGCAGCCCGAACGACCCGCGCGACCCGACGACGGACAAGGTCATCCCCTGGCCGATGATCCTGCCCGGCGACGGCACGCTGAGCGGCCCGCAGCAGGACGCGGCGAAGGGCGCCGGCCTGTACATCGAGGTCGCGGAGAACACGAGCAGCATCCAGGCGTTCCTCAACGGCGCGCTCCTCCAGCTCAAGAACGCCACGCCGCCCGACCGCGACGACGACGTCGTCCCCTGCCTGCCCAGCCCGCCCCTCCCGCCCGAGTCGAGCGAGGGGCAGATGGCGAGCAAGCCGTGGGGCAACGCCTGGACGTGGGACGGCATCATCACCCAGGAGGACGTGGTGAAGGTGCGCGTCGTGGACCTCAACGGCAACGTCGCGGAGAAGGTCGTGCACATCGGCGACCCGACCATCGGCGGCCGCGTCCTCGGCGGCAACCCGCAGGTCGACATCGCGCTCGACGAGGCGGTGAAGGAGAGCGACGAGAACGGCACGGCGATGTGGCACGTCACGTACAAGACGCTCAGCGAGCAGGGCCTGCACGCGGACGTGTTCCTGCAGACGAAGGACGGCAAGCCGCTGCCGCCCGGCCTCGAGCCCCGCCTGCGCCCGAACCACGTGCAGATGGCCGGCTTGGAGGAGCTGCACGGCACGGTGCAGGTCACGGGCACGAACGCCACCCTCGGCACCTACGACCTGCAGGTCGTGGTCAACTTCCTCAACGGCGAGACGCGCGAGCAGAAGACCGCGCCCCTCACGTTCAAGCTCACGCAGAAGGGCGGCGCGGTGAACGACACCATCGCCGGCAAGGGCGGGGTGCAGGCGGAGCAGACGCGCGGCACCGACATCAACCAGACGGCGGCACCGCCGCCGGCCGCCGCGCCCGCGAAGAAGAGCCCGGGGCCCGAGACGCCGCTGATGGCGGCAGGGCTGTTGGCCGCGGCCCTGCTCGTCCGCCGCCGGCGCGCGTGAGGGCGCGCGCTGGGACCGAGGCTGGAAAGAAAGGACGAGCAGAGCTCAGAGGTGGGTGCGGACCTCGACGTGCAACGCCGGCGCCGGGACGTGGCCGTTGCCGTTCCCGTTGCCGAGCGCGTGCCCGTTGCCGTTCCCGCCCACGACCGCCTCCACGTGCTCGACGTGCAGGGCGTGGCGGGGCTCGAACGGCGTCAGCGGCATGCCGCTGCGGATTTGGGGCACTTCGAACTTGAAGGCCTTCGCCACGGCCTGGTAGAAGTACACCTCCTTGTTGCCGCGCCGGTCGATCTCCTTGACCTCGACGAGCGAGGCGTGGATGAGCTTCTGCAGATGATGGTACGCCAATTGCTGGCTGATTCCCAGCTCCTTGGCGAGGGCGCGCGAGGTCATCGCCCCATTCACGAGCCGCTCCAGGATGGCGCGGCGCGTGGCGTCGGTCACGAGGTGAATCTTCCGCAAATCATCAACGATGAGGCATCCGTCTGCGATCTCCACAGGCATCCCCTCCTGCGTGGGCGGCGATGGGGCGTGGAAGCGTATGAACATTGCGCTTTGTTCGAGCAGCGCACAATGCGCAGAGAATGGATGTACGGACGCTCAGGCGAGCCTCGTGTTCGCGCGCAGCGCGGCCGGCTGGTAGCCCCGGGGGTCGATGGCGACGCGGGCGAAGCCGAGCGCGGCCAGGGCCTGCTGCGCCTCCCGCTCCATGGCCAGCAGGCGCGCCACCTCGTCCGGCCCGACCTCGACGCGCGCGTCCCCGCCCTGCACGCGCACGCGCACGACGCGGAAGCCGCGCGCCAGGAGCCAGCCCTCCGCATCCTCGACCAGCCGCAGCTTTTCCGCGGTGATGGGGTCGCCGTGCCGGACGCGCGAGCTGAGGCAGGCCATGGCCGGCTTCTCCGCCACGCTCAGGCCGAGGGCGCGCGCCATGGCGCGCACGTCCTCCTTGCCCGCGCCCATCTCGGCGAGCGGGGTCCAGATGCCTGCCGCGCGGATGGCGGCGTGACCCGGACGGTCCTCGCGCAGATCGTCGGCGTGCACGCCCATGGCCACGCTGGAAAGCCCGCGCTCGCGGGCCACGCGCCAGAGCACGCTGCCCATCTCCTCGCGGCAGAAGAAGCACCGGTCGGTCGGGTTCGCGGCGTAGCGCGGGTCGTCGAGCTCGTGGGCCTGGGCGCGCTCCCAGCGCAGGCCGAGCTGCTGCGCCAGCCCCTCTGCCTCGGCCAGTTCGCGCCGTGCCAGGCTCGGGCTGTCGACGGTCACCGCCAAGGCGCGCGGGCCGAGCTGTTCGTGCGCCACCGCGGCCAGCACGGCGCTGTCCACGCCCCCGCTGAACCCGACCACGACCCCGCCCCGGGCCCGGAATGCCTGCCGGAGGGCGGTGAGGAGGTCCATCGCCGGCGCATCCGGCGTGCCGCCGATAAACCTGCCCCCCCGTCCGGGGCGCTTCCCCGGGCGTGGGCAAGGTCCAGGCGACAAACTACATGCTCCCAGGGACCCCCTGCCGCCCAGGAAACCGGGGAAACCCGCTTGGCTGCATTCGCCCCCTCATCCAAAACGGTTAAATACGGTCCAAGGCGAGCCGCGCCGCGGTCTGCCATGCGTCCAGCCGCTTTCCTCGCGCTGGTTGCCCTGCTCGCGCTGAGCGCGACCACGGCCCAGGTGAGCGCGCGCGACAACCTCGGTCCGGTCACCCTCGACCCGCTCGCCCCCGCCAGCGCCTTCCCCGGCCCCCTCGGTTCCGTGCCCCAGGCCGGTCCGGCGGCCGAGCCCGCGTTCACCGGCGCGGCGGACGTCGTGGGCCGGGCCGCGAGCCTGGCGCAGGGCCCGGAGCAGCTCGGTCCGGAGGCGAAGAGCGTCCTCGCCGCGGAGCAGCAGCTGCGCGCCGCGGTCCAGCCCCGCCTCGACCTCGGCTGGGACCTGCTGCGCTACGTCCAGCTCCCCGCGCTGCCCGCCGCCACGGTCATGGTGCAGCCGGCGCACCCGGCCATGCCCCTGCCAGCGACCGCGACGGTCGCCGCGCTCGGCCTGAGCGGCCTGCTCAGCGCGCTCCTCGGCCGGCTCCCCGCATTGCCGCTCTACTCGCGCATCGAGCGCGAGGCGGCCATGCTGAACGAGCGGCGGAACCAGCTCTACGACATCGTGCGCGCGGAGCCGGGCATCCACCTCAGCGACCTCGTGCGGCGCAGCGGCCTCGGCTGGGGCGCAGCCCTCTACCACCTCAGCGTCTTGGAGAAGAACCGCGTCCTCGTCGCGCAGGCGCAGGGCGGGTTCAAGCGCTACTTCGCGAACGGCCAGCAGAGCCGGCAGGACATGCAGCGCACGTCCGCCCTCCGCCACGCCGCGAGCAAGGCCCTGTTCGAGGCCATCCAGCACGCGCCGGGATGCAGCGGCCGCGAGCTCGCGTCCATGCTCGGCCTGAGCCCGAGCAGTCTGGCGCGCGCCAGCGGCCGGCTCGAGGACGCAGGGCTCGTCGTGCGCGTGCGCGAGGGGCGCAAGATGCGCTACTTCGCCGCGCAGACCGGGCAGCCCGCTGCGCCCCAGCAAGCGGTCGCGGCGTGAGCGCCCAGCGTGGGAGCGGAAATCCGAAGGACCAGCGGCAGCTCACTCGGTCTGGCCGATGGACGGGCGAGGCGCGGTGCCTGCGGCGGGGGGCATGCCCGGCGGGTTCGCGCCCGCGGGCAGCGAGATCGTCGCCAGGCTCTCCATGAGCGCGGGCGTGGGCAGCAGCATGCGCCTGCGTCCCCAGCGCTCCTCCTTCAGGAGGCCCTGTTCGGCGAGCGGCCGGAGGTGCCAGTTCACGGTCGCGATGCTGATGCCGAGCAGCGTGGCGAGCTCGCTGCGCTGCATGCCCTGCTTGCTCGCGAGCAGCTCCGCGACGCGGCGCGTGCGCTTGCTGGCCAGGGCCTGCAGGCGGCGCTGCTGCTCCTCCGTGAGGCGGCCGTCGTTGCGGTAGCAGTGCACCGTCTTGTTGCCGGGGCGGGTCGTGATGAGGCCCGCGCGCAGCAGGACGTGCAGATGATAGGCTGCGGTGGTGCGTGCGACGCCGGCCCGCTCCGCGGCGTCGCGGATGGTGATGCCAGGCTGCCGTGCCACAGCTTCGTACAGGCGGCCGCGCACCGGATGCTCCAGGACCGCCTCGCGTTGGAACGCCATGCTCCCGCTCAGCCCAGAACACTTCTCGGGCCTTGACAAGTTCCAAACCACAGCGTGTTGTTCGTTCCTCTCACCCGCCCCGGCCCGAACTTGCGATGAGCTTTGTCGCCCAACCGTGGCGCGTGGCTCAGGAAAACGCATCGAGGTTGCGCTGTTTCCGCGCGTTCGCCATGCCGGCGAACTTCGCCAGCGCGCTGCGCACGCGCTCCCGGCTGAAGTCGTGCTCGTCGCACATCAGGGCCAGGACCGCGTCCTCCTTCAGCGAGCCCCAGCGCAGCGCGTAGTCGGGCGTGACGGCGGGATGCAGGAACAGCTCCGCGACCTGCTCGTGCTCCGGCATCTCCTGGCCGAGCTTCGCCAGGCAGCCGGCGAGCGTGCCGCACGCGCGCACGAGCTTCAGCGCCTTCTTCGGCCCGTAGCCGCGCACGCCCTGGTTGTAGTCGGTGCCGCACAGCATGCCCACCACGATGAGCTGCTCGCGCGTGAGCTGCAGCTCGTGCAGGACCTTCGCCAGCTCGAGCCGCTCCGGCTCCACGTCCTGCCACGCCTGCTTGCCGGGCATCTTGCGGCGCTGCCCGCCGAGGTTGCGCACGAGGACGGGCGCGCCGAAAAGCAGCGCGTCGAAGTCCTGGCTCACCGCCGCGTCCACGTCCTTGCGCTGGGCCATGAAGCTCGCCTGCGCCTCGCCCTCCGCCGGCGCGCGCAGCCAGGGCAAGCCGAGCGCGTCGAGGAGCTGGGTCGCTTGCCCGACCATGTCGCGGCTGAGCGAGCTCGTCTGCGTCGCCTTGCTGAACGCGGTCTGCGTGTCGCCGGCGGCGAGCGCGGCCTGCATCTGCTGCGTGGCCTGCTCCTTGCGCGCGCGGCGCTCGCTTTGCCCCGGCAGCGCGGAGCGTGGGTTCATGCGCTAGCGGGCGATGCGCCTCCCATGCCGCTCCCGGGCCTGCGCGCCCTCGCCGCCTCCGCCACCGAAGCCCCGCGCAGCCTCGGCGACTGGCTCGTCCTGCTCTGGCCCTTCCCCGCCGTGCTCGGGAGCACGTACCTCATCGCTTGGGCGAGCGAGGTCGCGTCCTTCTTCATCAGCCGCGGCATGGCGCTCGCGGTCCTGGCCCTGCTCCAGGTCCTGCCGGAGTTCGCCGTCGAAGCTGTCCTGGCCCACAACGCCGGCCTGGACCCGAGCCAGCTCGTGTACGTGACCGCGAACTTCACCGGCGCGAACCGCATCCTCGTCGGCCTGGCCCTGCCCCTCATCTTCCTCATCACGTACCGCGTGCGCAAGCGCGCCGGGACGTGGCGGGGCGCGCTGACCATCGAGCGCGACAACAGCGTCGAGGTCGTGTTCCTCCTGCTTCCTTCCCTGTGGAGCGTGCTGTTCTGGTTCACGCACGCCATCACGCTCATCGACACCGTCGTGCTGTTCGTGATGTATGCGGCCTACCTGCTCGTGCTCTACCGCCTGCCCGTGGCGGGCGAGGAGGAGGCGGAGGACCTGCACGGCGTGCCGGCGAAGGTCATGAAGCGCAGCCGGCGCTTCCAGGGCGCGTTCGCGGCGAGCGCGTTCCTCCTCGGCGGCTTCATCCTCCTGTTCACCATCGACCCGTTCGTCCACAACATGCAGGTCATCGCGCTCGCCCTCGGCATCAGCGCCTACCTCGTGGTGCAGTACGTCGCGCCTTTGCTCAGCGAGTTCCCGGAGTTCCTGAGCACGACCTACTT
>JAIVGT010000053.1 GCA_020201485.1 Halobacteriales archaeon | reverse complement strand
CTCGTCCTCTGCCTGCTCCTCCTCGCCCCGGCCCTCGCCGGCTGCGCCGCCCCGAAGCCGAGCGCGACGCAGGACCCACCGCCGGACGCGACGCCGCCGGGCATGGGAACGCAGCCGCCGGTGAACAACACGCCCGCGCCTCCGCCCAAGCCCCGCCCGCAGCGCATCAGCTTCGGCGGGCCGAGCAACGAGGTCAGCATCGCCGTGGACCCGAAGAACCCGGACCGCATCCTCGTCGGGGCCAAGGACTACTCGCTGTTCTTCGCGCCGCCCTGCCCGGCGCAGAACGTGTGGGCGGGCGTGTACATCAGCAACGACGGCGGGCGCTTCTGGCGGCACACGGTCATCCCCGGCTTCCCGCGCGACCCGCGGCCGAGCGTGCTCGCCGGGTACCGCTGCGCCAGCGACCCGGAGGTCGCCTTCGACAACTCGGGCAACGCCTACTACGTCGGGCTCGCCTTCGGCAACGCCACCGACCTCAACGACACGCAGCTCCCGCCCAGCCCGGTGCCGCCCCCCGTGCCCGTCCCGCCTCCGCCCGCGATGCCGAACGCGAGCCTGCCCGTGCAGCCGGACCCGGGCCCGAGCGTCATCTTCCTCGGCAAGAGCAAGGACGGGCTCACCTGGGACGTCCACACCGTGTTCGGCGGCGAGCCGGGCAGCATCAACGTCGAGCTCACGCGCCCCGTCCTCGCCATCGACCCGCAGGGACAGGGGCTGTGGATGGCCTGGACCACGGCCGCCGGCCTGCCCGTGGACCCCGGCCTGCCCGTGGGCGTGGGCGTGGGATCCATCATGGTCGCGCGCAGCACCGACGGCGGCGCCACGTGGAGCCCGCCGGTCACGGTCGCGAGCACGAGCGCACCCGCGGTCCTGGGCGGCGCGCCCAACCTCGCCGCGCGCGCGGATGGCTCGCTCCTCCTCACCTGGGTCGCCGCCGCGCCCGACGGCACGGACAGCACCATCCTCAGCGCGGTGAGCACCGACGGCGGCCAGACGTTCGGCCCGCCGGCCACGGTCGCGACCATCGTCCCCGTGCCCAGCCCGCTGCCGAACAGCAAGTTCCGCGTGGCGAACTTCCTCGAGCTCGCCCTCGACACAGGCACCGGGCCGCTGAAGGGCAGCGCCTACCTCGCCTGGAACGACCACGCCACGGGCACGAGCAAGGTGCTCGTCGCGGCGAGCAAGGACGGAGGCGCGACGTGGAGCGCGCCGAAGATGGTCCAGGCGGAGGGCACGAGGAACGACCAGTTCCTGCCCGCGCTGAGCGTCGCGCCGAACGGCGACGTGCAGGTGCTGTTCTACGACCGCCGCGACGACAGCGCGAACCGGCTCATCGTGCCCTGGACCGCGCGCAGCGCCGACGGCGGGGCGACGTGGAACGAGACCGCGCTCGACTTCGCCCCCTTCGACGGCGACCTGAGCCTGCACCAGAACGGACAACCCTTCCTCGGGGACTACATCGGCCTCGCCCCGCGCGCCGGGGGCAGCATGGCCGTGTTCACCGCCACGCCCTTCGGGCGCGCCGACGTCTTCGTGCAGCAGGTGTGAGGTTCGCGCCACGCACGCGCCGGCGGGACCCGCCAATGCTCTTCAGGCAACCGTTATAACGCGCACGCCGGCCTGCCGCTCTGGGTTGCGGGTCACGCCCCAGGTCGGTCCATCCATGTCGCGCGTCAGCCTCCGTCTGGCAGCACTCGTCACGATCGCGCTCGTCCTCGGCTCCACCGCCGGGCTCAACGCCTTGGCCCGGCCGCCGGAGACGCCGGAGGAATGGGACGAGGCGCGCGAGCTCCTCGGCCAGGCGGGCGAGCCCATCCTGGAGCGCGTGCCCATCGTGGACGAGCTGGCCGTCGACGGCACCGGGGCCACGACCGGCATCCCGGGCGCGAACGGCAGCCCCGTCCCGACCGACTCCCCGCTCGCCTTCGCCGTGTACCAGGTCCCGCCGGACATGGGCGCGGACTTCTCCGGCGAGCCCACCATCTCCGTCAACTGGAACACGGACCACGCCTTCTTCAAGACGAACAGCAACCTCGTGCGGGCGGAGTTCGACGACAGCCAAGACCCGGCGGGCGTGAGCTGGGTGAACGTGGGCGACGTCGTCGCCAGCCTGGGCGGGAACATCGACCCGCGCAGCGCCGGGGACCACACCACGGGCCGCGTCTGGATCGCCGACCTCGACGGACCAGGCCGCGTCGCGTACAGCGACAACGAGGGCACGGACTGGACGAACTCCGAGCCCGCCGCGCCCCTGCCCAGCTACGACCACCAGAGCCTCGCCGCCGGCGGCTTCCCCAGCAACATCCCGAACCCGGGCGTGTACGAACACTTCGTCGCCTACTGCTCGCAGAGCGGCGCCACCGCCGGCTTCGAGGAGTGCGTGACGAGCGTGGACGGCGGCCTGACCTGGGGCCCGCAGCAGGTCATGGACGGGCTGCAGTGCCAGGCGCTCTTCGGCCAGATCGTCATCGACGCCAGCGGCACCATCTACGTCCCGCAAGGCCGGTGCTACGACGGGCCCGACCCGGACTGCGGCGAGACGGAGCTCGAGTTCGAGACCGGCGTGGGGGACGCGGTCTGCCCCCTGGCCTCGGGCTGGCTGCAGAGCAGCGACGGCGGCTTGAACTGGGAGAAGGTCGTGGTGCCGGGCAGCGGCTCGGCGCGCACCGACCCCGGCCTGGCCCTCGACGATGGGGGCAACGTCTACCTCGGCTGGTCGAACGGGGCCTCCCGCGCCGGCCTCGACACCGGGCCGGAGTACGCCACCGTGCGCCACGCGGACGGGAGCTGGGGCCCGGTGACCGACATCGGCGCGCCCTTCGGCATCCAGAACGGCGTGTTCACGCAGGCCATCGCCGGCGACGACGGCCGCGCGGCCATCGCGTTCCTGGGCACGCCCACCCCCGGCGACACGCAGCAGGCCGACTTCCGCGGCGAGTGGCACATGTACGTCGCGTTCACCTACGACACGGGCGCGACGTGGACCGTCATCGACGCCACGCCCACCGACCCGGTGCAGCGCGGCTGCGTCTGGCTGGAGGGCGGGAGCAGCGACTGCCGCAACCTCCTCGACTTCAACAGCATCGACCTCGACAGCTCGGGCCGCGTGCTCATCGGCTACGCCGACGGCTGCACGACGCAGCACTGCATCAACCGCGGCGGCACGAGCTTGGAGAGCCACCGCGCCGACGGCTTCATCCTCCGCCAGAGCGGCGGCCCGCGCCTGCGCGCGGCGAGCGACCCCGCCCCGGCCGAGGGCCTGCGCGCCACCGCGCGCGGCGCGGAGACGAGCGTGGGCATGCCGGTGAACGTGGACGCGGCCGCGGTCGGCGGCCAGGTGCCCCACGCCTACGCCTGGGACTTCGACGGCGACGGCAGCTTCAGCGACGCCAGCGGGCAGAGCCCGCTCTTCCCGGCGACGAGCGAGGGCACGTTCCCCATCGCCGTGCAGGTGACCGATGGCGCGGGCAGCACCGCGACCGCGGCCGCGGCCGTGACCGTGCTCGGCGTCCCCGGCCAGGGCAGCTCCTTCGCCCTGTCGCGCAGCAACAGCTTCGACGGCCCCGACGGCTCGTGCGACGCCCAGGGCTGGATCGCCCGCGGCGGGCGCTACGTCGAGACCGACCCGCTGGCCGCCGACTTCCCCGCGGTGAGCGCGGGCGGGACGCAGTTCCACCTCCAGACGGTCGCCCCGGCGAGCCCGGCCTGCGCCTGGTACAACGGCGACGACGCCACGCGCATGTACACCGAGCACGGGGTGGCGGAGCTCGACTCGCCCACGGGCGGAGCGGGCTGCTACTACTGGCCCGCGGACGCGCAGGGCGGCCAGTTCACGTTCAACCTCGCGGGCGACGCCGAGCTGGGCTTCGACTTCCTCGAGGTGTATGTGCTGCCCGGCTTCTGCAGCGCGCAGAGCTACAACAACAACACCGTCGTGTCCGGCAACGGCAACCAGGCCGACGCCAGCCTGAGCTACCTCGGGCCCATCAGCCCGACGTACAGCGGGCCCATCGGCGACCTGTCGACCAGCACGTACGTGCCGCAGACCATCTCCCTGCCCACGCTGCCCACCGGGCCGTTCAGCCTGCGGTTCCGCTTCCAGAGCGACATCCTCGTGAACAGCACGGGGTACCAGCTCGACGACATGCAGCTGTTCCTGAACGACCACGTGCCCACGCTCGACGCGGTCGCGGACGAGCAGCTCGTCGACACGGACACGCTCAGCCTGCAGCTCGTCGGCGCGGACCAGGACCCCAACGAGGGCCTGACCTACGCCGTGACCGGCCTGCCGGCGGGCGCGAGCCTGGACCCGGCGACCGGCGCGCTCAGCTGGAGCCCGACGCACGCCGACATCGGCGCGCACGACGCGGTGTTCAGCGTCACGGACGGCGCGCTCACGGCGAGCCAGGCCGCGACCATCACCGTGCTGAACGTCCTGCCCGTCGCCGGCGGCAGCAGCGACCTGACGAGCACGGACCGGCTCACGCCCGTGCACTTCACGGACGCGAGCACGGACGCGGACGGCAGCATCGCCAGCCGGCTCTGGGACTTCGGCGACGGCGCGACGAGCACCGCCACGAGCCCGACGCACCTCTACGGCGCGCTCGGCACGTTCAGCCCGACGCTGACCGTGACCGACGACAGCGGCGACACGGGCAGCGTGGCCCTGCCGGACATCACCGTCACGAACATCGCGCCCATCGCGGCCTTCCTCGGCCCGGTGGGCGACGCGGACCGCGCGGACCCGGCGCAGTTCACGGACGCGAGCGTGGACCCGGACGGCACCATCGTCAGCTGGCTGTGGGACTTCGGCGACGGCGCGACGAGCGCGGAGCAGAGCCCGAGCCACCAGTTCGCCGCGCTCGGCACGTTCCCGGTCACGCTCACCGTGACGGACAGCGACGGCGCGACGAGCACGGCGAGCCAGGACGTGACCGTGGCCAACCTCGTGCCGACCGCCGGCTTCAGCGTGGCCCCGACCGTGCCGCACGCCTTGCTCCCGACGCTCTTCACCGACGGGAGCGCGGACCGCGACGGGGCCGTCACGGCCTGGCATTGGACGTTCGGCGACGGCGCGCAGAGCAGCGACGCCAGCCCGGCGCACGTCTACCTCCAGGGGGGCCTGTACGACGTGCGGCTCACGGTCACGGACAACGACGGCGCCGCGAGCAGCCTGACGCAGCTCGTGTTCGTGTGCGGCGAGGGCTTCGACCTGAACAACGTCCTGAACCTCACGCACCAGCACATCGACGTCCTGGCGTGCGTGGATCTGACGCTGGGCGACCTGCCGCCCCTCCCGCCGTGAGCGTCAGCCCAGCGCGAACCGGAGGGGCTCCGCCGTGAACGCGAAGCCGTAGCGCAGGCGCGCCGCGACGCGCTGCCCCGCGCGCAGCGGGAGCGCCTCCGGCAGCGGGAGCACGACCGGGTTGCAGTAGGCCGGGCTGCTGCCGAGGACGATGCCGGGCGCGAGCTGCGTCTCCGTGCGCAGGCGCAGCGCGTCCGCCCGCCCGTCGCGCGTGGCGCGCAGCTCGCCCGCCCAGTCCACGCCCTCGGGCGGGGCCGCGGCGAGGAAGTCGGGGGCCGCGTAGCAGGCGGGCTCGGTCAGCGCCGCGCCGCTCTCCGCGCCGCGCCATCCGGGCAGGGGGGCGCGCCAGCCGTGGAACGCGTCGCGCAGCTCGACCGCCTCGACGAACAACCGCGCCCCGGCGGGCAGCACGGCGCGCGGCATGGCCGGCCAGGCGTGGACCTGCCGCATCACGCCCGCGACCGCCTCGTGCAGCAGGCCCGTCTCCATGAGCTCGCACATCGCGACGTCCACCGGCTCGGGCGGGAGCCAGCGCTCGGCGTCCGCCTCCTGGACCCGCACACGGTCCCCCACGCCGTTCTGCCGCACCAGGCGCTCCAGGTTCGCCGCGGCCCCCCGGTGCGCCTCCACGGCGTGGACGCGCGCTGCCCCCGCCTGCAGGGCGAGCCAGCCCAGGATGCCGCTCCCGCTGCCGAGGTCCGCCACCACGTCCCCGGGGCGCACGACGCTCGCGATGGCCTTCGCGTACGCCTCGACGCGCGGCGCGTCCCGGAGGAGGCTGTGCTGGTAGCTCCCGTCGACGAGGGTCACGCGGTCGATCTCGTGCATGCCGGCGCATGGCGCATCCTGCGAATGAAGGCTCGCGCCGAGGCGCGCGCCGAGGCTCGCGCCGAGGCTCCGAAGGCACGGCGCGGTCGCGCTCGGCGCGCGCGGCCCGAGGTTGCGATGAACACGGGCGGCCATCGCTCCGCCGGGGGAGCGTGGACCTGGGCGTTTTCCGCAGGCTTTTTGCAGGCTCGGCGGGGGGTGGACCTTTCCAGGATACCCTTATCAAGCTTCGGGCGGGGTGCGCCCC
>JAIVGT010000399.1 GCA_020201485.1 Halobacteriales archaeon | reverse complement strand
CGTGCGCATGGTGCTGTATACGTTCCGATGAGCCAACGAGGTAGACAAGTCTACCTCCAGCGTGGACATGGCAAGCTATTTCTTGGCCTGCTGCATCCACGCGCCCGGGAAGGCCATGGCTCCGCGCGCGCTCGCCCTGCTCGCCCTCGTCGTGCTGCTCGCGCCGGCCGTGCGCGCCGGCTCCGACGCCATGCTCACGGACTATGCCCTGCTCCCCACCGAGCACGACGACCAAGGCCGCAGCGACGAGCCGGACCGCGTGGCCACGGGCGTGCTCGGCCCCCTCGTGTCCGACTGCGTCCTGAGCTTCAACGCATTCACAACGCCCGGCCTGGGCCGCGCCTGCGTCCCGGACAGCGCCCTGCCCGCGGGCATCCTCGCTCCGGGCTGCACGGACGACGCCGGCCGGCAGCCGAGCGGGAGCTGCGCCCTGTGGAGCCAGGGCGTGCGCAGCGGGGGCGCGCAGCCCGTCCCGGCGCAGACCGTGGGCACGCGCGGCATGGGCGGGAACCGCGCGCCCGGCGCGTTCACCCCGACGAAGGACGCCGCGCTGCGCATGCTCGACGTGCACGCCGACCTGCTGCCCCTCGACGGGTTGTACACGGGCGGCGCGCGGACGTTCGACGTGGACCACAAGCTCGCGGACCTGCCGTTCGACGCGCGCGCGCTCGGCCTCGGCCCAGCGCTCATCGGCCCGACGGCGTTCTGGGCGTGGTACGGCGTGTGGCGCGACGCGAACGGCAACGGCGTCATCGACGCCTTGGGCGACGATGCCGGCCAAGCGCTGGCCGGGAACGAGTTCGCCTGGGTCGGCGCGTGCGACGGCCCGGCCAGCGCCGAGGTGTGCCTGCGCGACACGGGGCTGCGCTTCCCGCTCTGGGTGTGGCCGGGGGACCACCACATGAGCTGCGGCGTGGACATCGGCTGCGCGCCCGCCGATTATCCGGGCGCCCAAGCGGTGTGCTTCACCGTCGACCCGACGCCGCTGGCGGGTTCGCCCCTCTTCCGGTGCGATGCGGCAGACCGGCTGGATGAGGCGACCTTGGTCGGGGACCCCGTGCTCGGCTCCGGGACGGGCGTGCGGCCGGACCTCCAGATGTCCGACACGACCGGCGCGGGCGAGCTCGCCGAGCGGCAATGGCGGGGCGCGTCGGCGAGCGGGCAAGCGGCTCCCCCCGCGTTCTTCTACGACCAGAGCCTCCTCAGCACGACGCTCACCGTCGGCGGCCCGACGCGTGGCAGCGCGGCCGGGGACCGCGCGACGGGCTTCGACACGGGCCTGCTGCAGTTCGTGGACGTGGACCGCTACGACGCGGTGAACCCGCTCCTCGCATCGCTCTTGCCCGGAGCGAGGCTGCCCGTGCGCGGCGCCTGGACCCTCGCGCGCGACCATTCCGGGACCATCGCCGAGACCGCCGACAGCCTGCTCAACAGCGCGCTGCTCCTCCTCCGCGCCGAGGGCGAGCACACCCGGGCCCTCGAGCCCGGTGCGTACCAGATGCGGGGATTCGTCGGCGCGTGGCGGGACGAGGCCCAAGCCATGGACGAGCAGACCATCGACCTCGCGGCGAGCGCAGCCGCGGGCACCATCGTCCTCGACGAAGATGCCTACCTCCTGCCGCCCGACGGCTGGGTGGGCAACATCGTGAACACCACCGGGACCTACCACAGCCGGGGCTATGGCGAGGCGGACTGCGCCATCGGAGGCGCGTCCGGCCCGCACGCGTTCGCCGTGTGCAACCCGTACCTCGACGGCGACGCGGCACGCGTGGATGCCGCGCAAGGAGCGGGACAAGGAGCGGGCATCGCCCTCGCCGACCCGCAAGACCCGTCGAGCCCGGAGCTGCTCGCGCCCGCGCCCCCAGCCGAACCCTACACCTTCGTCCTGACGCCCGCGGGCGGCGTGTGGGCCTTCCCCGTCCTCGTGTGGCGCGACTTCTTCGACCAAGCGGCGGGCGCGCCCGACCTGGAGGTCGCCACCGGCCTCGCCGGCCCCATCACGCTGAACGCCATGCCTGGCACCGACCCGGCGCGCCCGGCTTCGCGCGACCTGCTGTTCCTGCCCGAAGGCGCGCTGTGCGCGGTGCGCACGCAGTTCGAGGCGCGCGTGCAGGTCGTCGCGCCGGCGCGCGGCGCGCTTGTGGACGAGGCGGTGCGCGACGTGGACGTGTACGCGCCCTGGCTCGGCGGCATGTGCTGAGTCACATGCACTTCAGCGTGGCGAGCTGCATGGCGGTGTAGTCGCACATGGCCTCGACCATCTCCAGGTAGCGGCCGGTCGCCAGGCGCGCCACGAGCAGGAGGATGGCGAACGTGGTCGAGACCGCGCCGACGAACTGGATGAGCCCGACGAAGCCCGCGACCGCCATGTTGAACACGCTGATGGCGAGGAAGGGGGCGAGGACGGGGCTTCCGGCGAGGCCGCCGACGGCGGCGGTGACGGCGGTGAACGCGAGCAGGACCGTGACCACGCCCTGGATGGTCTGCACCTTGCGGCCGTGCTCGCACGCGGCGACGAACCGCTGCTTCAGCTTCTCCGCGTTGCGGTCGAGCGGCCGGCGGTCGAGCTCGCCCAGGAACGCTTGCTTGAGCTGGAAGCGGCTCTTCGTCGCCCACTGCGCGAACCACTGCGCCTCGTCCACGGCGTCGTCGGGATGGTAGCGCTCCACGGCGGACCGAGGCAGTTCCCGTTGAGGCGTCTTGTGGTATGCGTGCGCGCCGGCCATGGCCTCGCCTGACCGCAGCCCTTCCAAAAGCGCTTCGGGCCAGGCCCGGGCCGTGTCGCGCCCGCCTGGCTGGCCCGCGCCATGCTCCGGCCGGGATTTGAACCCGGGGCGGAGGCTCGAGAGGCCTCCATGTTTGGCCGCTACACTACCGGAGCGTCTCCGATGCGCAGCCCGGAGCGCGCGCCAGGGCAAGAAGCCCGCGATGCAGTCCCCGCTCCCGGATTTGAACCGGGCGCCTCCTGATGGCTGTTGACCATCACGAAGGGGGCAGAGCGCGCCCCGTTGCCGGGGAGCCAACTACAGTCAGGCGCTCTAACCAGGCTGAGCTAAGCGGGGTCGAAGCAGCAACGCGCGTTCCGTATTTGAGAACATCGCGGAGCCCTCGCGCGCAGCCGGGACCTGTGCGCAAGTCGCTTGCCGGAGCGCGCGCGGTTGCGGCGGGTTGAAGCCGCGCTCGTTATTATCGAGGTCGAGCAATACCTGACAAGGCGGCGCTGCCCGAGCACTCTTGGTTTCGGTGGCTATTTATCCAGGAGCCGCGTTGTGGGTGTCAGACGCCTGTCAGACGGACGGCGCACAACCGACGTCGCTTGGACAGCCAAGCGCTGGCGGACGTGCGGCGCTCGGATGCCGGACCGTCGCTGGTGCGTATGCAGGACGGCGAACGCGTGACCCTGCGGCTCCCGAAGGCCCTGCTCGACGAGCTGGACCTCCTGGTGAGCTGCCACGAGTTCGACGACCGGAGCTCGGCCATCCGCCAGGGCATCCGGGAGCTCCTCGACGCGCGCCGCGCGAAGGTGCTGGCGAAGAGCGCCGAGATCGCGAGGCTGCAAGGCCTCGTGGCTCAGGCGCCGCGGTCGGACGAGGTGTTGCGCAAGTAGGGATGCAGGCCTCACTGGGACCAACAACGGGGATGGGATGCCCGGCGACGGGCCCGTGATGGGGATGGGGGGTCGCGTGACCTCTCAGCGAACGCAAGATGGGATGCACCGGAGCGCAAGCTCCACCAACCGCCCGAGACGCTGGGGCCGCAAGGCCCCGGCGCCATCGACGGTCCAACCAGCCACGCGCCAGCGCAAGCTGTCGCGCTCAAGGTCCAAACGAGGAACGGGAACCAGCCAGGAGGAAACGGGATGCAGAGCTTGATCTCCAACGCCCTCAAGGGCACTGACGCCGTGACCAGCGATGAGCCGGACTTCGAAGCCTTCTACGAGCCCCGCATCGTCATCGTGGGCTGCGGTGGTGCCGGCAACAACGCCGTGAACCGCCTGCACCAGGTGGGCGTGCGCGGGGCCGAGACCATCGCCATCAACACGGACAAGCAGCACCTCGACCACATCCAGGCGGACAAGAAGCTGCTCATCGGCAAGAGCATCACCCGCGGCCTGGGCGCGGGCGGCTACCCGGAGGTGGCGGAGCGCTGCGCGGAGATGGCGCAGGCCCACATCGAGGAGCTGCTGGACGGAGCCGATCTCGTCTTCATCGCGGCCGGCATGGGCGGCGGCACGGGCACGGGCACGGCCCCGGTCGTGGCCCGCATCGCGAAGAAGAAGGGCGCCATCGTCATCGGCATGGTGAGCACGCCGTTCAACGTGGAGCGCGCGCGCATCTTCAAGGGCGACGAGGGCCTGACCAAGCTCCGCAAGGAATCGGACACGGTCGTCGTGCTCGACAACAACCGCCTGCTGAAGTACGTGCCCAACCTGCCCATCGACCAGGCGTTCGGGGTCATGGACCAGCTCATCAGCGAGACGGTCAAGGGCATCAGCGAGACCATCACCCAGCCCAGCCTGATCAACCTGGACTACGCCGACGTCCGCACCATCATGGGCTGCGGCGGCGTCGCCGTCATGCTGTACGGCGAGGTGAAGAGCAACGAGCCCAGCAAGGTCGTGCAGGAAGCCC
>JAIVGT010000052.1 GCA_020201485.1 Halobacteriales archaeon | reverse complement strand
AACACGGGCCCGGCCAGCGCCGAGGCCAGCGGCACGCCCACGAGCAGCACCGACACCAGCCCGCCCACCGTGCCGAGCAACCTCGCGGCGAGCGGCGTGACCCAGGGCAGCGTGACCCTGACCTGGACGGGCAGCAGCGACCCGCAGAGCGGCGTGAAGCAGTACAACGTGTTCCGCGACGGCAGCCCGGCCGGGACCGCGACCGCGACGAGCTTCACCGACACCGGCCTCAGCCCGGCGACGAGCTACGCCTACGCGGTGAGCGCCGTGAACAACGCCGGCCTGGAGAGCGCGCAGAGCGCCGCGCTCAGCGTCACCACCCTGGCCGTGAGCACGGCCGTGACCATCACCAACCCGGCGGGCGGAGCCCAGGTCGGCACGCCCACGACCTTCGACGGCACCTTCACCACGGACGGGAGCACGGGCCCGGCGCAGGGCGCGCCGCTCGCCGACGCCTTCCCGCCCGCCCTCGCCGCCTGGGCGAAGGACCCGTTCGTCAACGCCGTCCTGCACAGCCCGGAGTGGCAGAGCTTCACGGACAGCATGGCGGGCACGCCCGGCTTCCTCACCGCGTTCCCGTCCCCGGAAGACGGCGGCGTGGTCATCGTCGAGCTGTCCGGAGCGCGGCCGAGCGACGCCCCGCTGTTCTCGCCGAGCGGCTGGCGCCTGGTGTACGTGGAGGACCTGGAGCCGAAGCCCATCCTCACCCTCGCCCAGAGCGAGCCCACCGCCGACCACGTGTTTACCGTGGACCAGGTGGCGCAGATGATCGCCGACGGCACGGTGCTGAACGGCGCGCCCACCACGCCCACGCCGGGCGTGCAGCAGGGCCTGGGCCCGGGAACGGGCATCCAGATGGCGCTCTTCGACACCGTCGCCCCCGCCGGCATCAAGTCGTTCATCTGCACGGCGAACTTCCTCTTCGAGGACCCGGCGAGCGGCACGTACTACCTCGCCACCGCCGGCCACTGCCTGCAGGACACGAACAGCGTGGACGCCACCGCCGCCACGAAGGCGCGCTGGGTCCGCCTCTGCTTCCGCAACTGCGTCAACAACGGCGGCGTGACCACGCTCGGCGACTACGTGCTCCTCGAGCCGGACAGCGCCTACCCCGGCTACACCCCGGTGAAGTGGGCGCACCAGAACGGCATCGGCGACGACGCCGGCCTCATCGAGATCCCGCCGAGCCTCAACGGCCTGCTCCGCCCCTGGCTCTGGTTCTGGGGCGGGCCGCGCGGCACGGCGGACTTCGCCGCCAACGACGTGCTCGTCCACTGGGGCCACGGCGTCGCCACGGGAACGAGCTTCGCCACGCAGGGCCGCGCCGCCATCGTCAGCAGCGTCAGCCCCATCGTCAACGCCAACGCCCCGAGGGGCTTCGCCGCGTACGGCGCGCTCTACGGCGGGGACAGCGGCAGCGACGCGAGCAAGGCCGCGCCGCGCACGGACAAGGTCGCCGTCGGCGACAAGGCCAGCGGCATCCTCACGCACAGCATCGCCCTCGCCGGCGAGGGCCTGGTCGTCAACTTCTTCGGCACGCAGATGAGCCGCGCGCTGCAGATGTGGACGGCGGGCGCGGGCTTCACGCCCCAGCTCGTCACGGAGGACGCGGTCATCCGCACCCCGGGCGCGCCCCCGGCCACGACCCTGGGCGCGAGCATCACCCGCCCGGTGGAGGACACGGCCATCGACCCGCTCGCCACGCCCGCCGTGAACGTCCAAGGCACGGCCAGCTTCCCCCCGGGCAGCGCGCCGGGCACGGGCAGCGCGACCTACTACCTGCACCGCAGCAGCCCGGGCGGCTGCGCGGCGACGATGGAGCGCCTGTGGATGGACCCCACGCCCAGCCCCGTCCGCGAGTCGGGCACGGGCTGCGGCAGCGTCCGCGACCCGGCCGGGCCCGTCGTGGAGCAAGCCGTGAACATCACGGCGCAGGTCTTCCCGACCGCGCCCCCGAGCCGCACGACGAGCGCCATCGTCCTCGACCCGACGCGCGCCGTGCAGGCGGTCGTCTGGCTCAACGCCAGCCTGAACCGCTCGACGAACGCCGCCGCGCCCCCGGGCTACGTCGTCGTCCCGGGCGCGAGCGTCGTGAACGACCTCGAGGCGTACGCGACCTACGAGGTCGGCGGCTTCGTGAAGGAGATCGGCCGGCAGCGCCTGTTCCCGGGCCCGATGGTCACGGACCAGCCCACGCCGGTCACGTTCAGCTTCCTGCCCCAGGTCAGCCAGATCCCGGCGAACGCGGACATCCGCCTCACCTTCGTCGTGCACGAGAGCGTCACGCACCTCTCGACGTTCTACGGCGGGAGCACGCTGTCGCGCCTCGAGCTGCCGCTGGGCACCGTCCCGGCGGCGAGCGTCCAGGTCAGCGTGGATGACCCGACGTTCCAGCCGGCGAGCCTGCTCACGGTCACGGGCACGACGAGCTGGACCGCGCCGTGGAGCACGACGAGCGCCGCGAACGGCGCGCACACGCTCTACGCCCGCGCCCTGCAGGCGAGCGGCAGCGCCAGCGCAGCGCCGGTGCACGTCACCGTCACGCAGGCCGCGGGGCCGACGGCGAGCTTCACAAGCAGCGTCGCCGGCCTGACGGCGACGTTCACGGACACGAGCGTCGCGGGCAGCGCGCCCATCACGAGCTGGGCGTGGAGCTTCGGCGATAGCGCGACGAGCAACGCGCAGGGCCCGAGCCACACCTACGCCAGCAGCGGCACGTACACCGCCAGCCTGACGGTCACGGACCAGAACGGGCAGAGCAGCACGGCGAGCGCCCCGGTCACGGTCAGCAACGCCGCGACCTGGCTCGTCCAGACGCGCCTCCTCGACCCCCAGGGCCAGGAAGCCCTGCCCTGGACCACCGTCGCCAGCCCGGGCGGGAACGCCGCCGGGAGCTGGTCGCAGATCTGGGCCCCGAGCCCCGACCCGACGCCGGGCACGTACACGCTGCAGGCGCGCCTGCTGCGCAACGGCAACAGCGTGGCCAGCGACGCGCACACGTTCGACGTCATCAGCACGAACCAGGCCCCGACGGCCAACGCCGGCAACGACCAGACGGTCGATGAGGGCACGCCCGTCAGCCTCGCCGGCAGCGCGAGCGACGCGAACGGCGACGCCATGACCTTCGCCTGGACGCAGGTCGCCGGCCCCGCGGTCACGCTCAGCGGCGCGGGCACGCTCACGCCCGGTTTCACCCCGCCCGACCGCAACGCCGACACGGACTACACGCTCCGCCTCACCGCGACCGACAGCCACGGCGCGAGCGGGAGCGACGACGTGGTCGTGCACGCCCTCGACCTCAGCCGCATCCGCATCGCGACGGTCAACGGCGCTCCGGTGCCGGTCACGAGCGCGCTCGCGGACACGGCGCACGTCGCCGGCACGAGCAGCCTCCAGGGCGGCGCGGCCAGCGGCAACCTCGCCCCGACCGCCGTCATCGGCGGCGTCACCATCAGCGGCCTGGACATCACGGCCAGCGGCGCCGGCAGCTTCGACCCCGACTGCAGCATCGCTAGCTACGCCTGGGACCTGGGCAACGGCGCGACGCGCGCCGGGCCGGGCTTGGCCTACAGCTACCCCCTCGCCGGCACGTACACCCTGACGCTCACGGTCACGGACAACGCCGGCGCGAGCGGGCAGTCGCAGTTCGGGCCGTTCGCCGTGCAGAAGCCGAGCGCCGGCCTGGTCGTGGACGCGGGCGACAGCAGCTACGTCGCCATCGGCCAGCCCATCACGCTCACCGCCCAGGCCTTCGGCAACCAGGGCGCCGTGAGCTTCGCCTGGGACACGGACGGCGACCACCTCGCCGACCGCGCCGGCCAGAGCATCCAGGTGAGCAGCGCCGGCCGGCCCGCCGGCGGCAACGCCTTCCAGGCGTTCGCCACGGACGCCGGCACGGGCCAGTCGGGCACCGACTCCGTCCAGGTGTTCCTGTACAACCCGCAGGTCGCGGCGCAGCCGTTCACCGCCTTCGTCGCCGCCGGCCTCGTGGACGAGCAGGTCGGGCGCAGCGGCCAGGTGGACCAGAGCACGTTCCGCTACGACGTGACCGTGCCGCCGGGCACGCAGCAGCTCGAGGGCACGCTCACCTGGGGCACGTTCGTCCAGGTCGCCCCCGACGGCAACCCGAGCGGCGTGGAAGGCGGGCCGAACGACTTCGACCTCTACGCCTTCAGCCCCGGTGGGGCGCAGAACACGCAGAGCGCCGGCTTCAAGCCGCCCGAGCACATCCTCGTGCCCGGCCCGACCGACGGCCTGTGGACGTTCGAGGTCCGGCCGTTCACCGTCGTCGCGGACACGTTCACCCTGTGGGTGAACCAGACGCAGGCCCCGCCCGACCCCGTCCCGGCGGCGGACCAGGAGAGCCAGGTCTGCTTCAGCACGCCCACGCAGCAGCTGCGGGCGAGCGCGCCCACGGCGAGCGGCAGCAGCGTGACCGGGGCCTGGGACGTGGACGCGGACGGCATCTTCGAGACCGCGGGCATGACCGCCCAGACCAGCTTCGCCGTCGGCAGCGGCGCGCACCTCGTGCGCTTCCGCGCCACGAGCAGCGACGGCTACCGCAGCACCATCCTCGTCGCGGAGCGCGTGCAGGACCCGTGCCCGAGCACGCCGAGCGTGGTCGTCGTCGGCGTCGCCGACACGGGCATCAACCCGTACGCGGACCAGTTCGCCGGCGAGCTCGTGCCCTACCCGGAGCTCAAGGCGTTCACCACCGTGGACCCGGCCGCGCCCGAGACGGGCGACGTGCCCGTGTACCACCACGTGAACGGGCAGCTCCTGCCCTTCACCCGGCACCCGAGCGACTACATCCCCGGCTTCCCCCAGGACGCCCCGGCGCTCAAGCTCACCCTGGGCGGCGGCTTCTGGAAGAGCCTGGACGACGCCGCGGTGTGGAGCCGCGGGCACGAGGTCGTGCTGCAGAAGGAGTGGATGTGGATCCCGGGCACGAAGATCGTCGCCGCCATCGACGCGACCGACAACGCGGCGGAGAACGGCGCCGCCGACCCCACGCCCCTGTTCGACGACCACGGCCACGGCACGGCGAGCGCCGCGGTCAGCGTCGGCAACACCGTGGGCACGTGCCCGCGCTGCGTCCTGGCCTTCATCGAGGGCCTGAACGACCCGCAGTACGGCTACGTCGAGCCCTGGATCGACTTCCTCAGCATCAGCGGCTCGCCCCAGGCGAACGTGGACACGCCCGACCTGGGCGGCGGCGCGGAGCACGACCCCGGCCGCCTCGCCGCCGAGCGCGGCCAGACCATCAGCTTCGCCGCGGGCAACGGCGTGCTGAACGCCTTCGACGTCACGGAGCAGACCTACCTGCCGCGCAGCAACGGCCCGGACTGGGTCCTGCGCGTCGGCGCGGTCGGCACGGGCGGGAACCGCGTCATCCTCGGCACGGGCAAGCCCGTGGACTGGAGCAGCTTCGGCCTGGGCAACATCCCGGCGAGCTGCCGCAACAGCTACGCCGCGGTGTGCCAGCACAGCGGCACGAGCAGCGCCACGCCCACCGCCACCGGCGTCATGGGCGCGGCCCTGCTGAACGCGCGCATCGCCCTGGGCGACGCGCACGCCGGCCAGCTCGACCCGGGCGCGGTGGGCGGCAAGCTGCAGGCCATCGCCGCCGGGCCGGCCATCCCGGCCTCGCCCTGGCTCGCCGATGGCGTGCTCACGCGCGCCGAGCTGTGGAACGTCACGATGCACTGCGCGAGCGGCTTCGGCGGCCCGGGCAGCGTCGGCTTCCCCGACATCGCCCCGGCCAGCCCGGTGGACTTCCTCTACGGCGGGTACGGCCTGGCCGACCGCGCGGCCGCGGCCTGCGCCAGCCTGGCGCTCCTCACGGGCAGCGGCACGCACAGCGCCCTGCCCATGGACGCGTTCCTCGTCGTGGACAGCGCCATCCGCACGCAGCTCTTCGGCGCGTGGGACGGCGACGGCGACGGCGAGCCCGGCGGCAACTTCAACGGGCAGACGCTGCCCCTGGCCACGACCGTCGGCCCGGACGATGTGGACACGGCGGACGAGGCGAGCGTGCTCCTGCGCGACCTGTTCGCGCAGGCGTGGAGCAGCCCGCTGCGCGTCGCCTCCCTGCCGGTGACGGAGACGTACTACCTCCACCGCCCGCAGTGCGTGGACGGCGCGGACCCGATGACGATGGACCACGCCCCGGCCTTGGCCCGCGAGGCCGGCCACGGCTGCGCCGGCGCCACGGCGAACATGGACAACACGTGGACGGCGACCGTGACCACGGCCCAGGACTTCGTCGCGGGCAGCACGGTCAACGCCGTCGTCCGCGCGTTCAGCATCGTCCCGGAGGCGAACGTCGTGATGCACGGCACGCTCCTCGCGGACGGCGTCGCGGTGGGCAGCGGCGACAGCGACCCGGTGACCATCGTCAGCCTGGCCAAGGTCAGCACGCCGTGCACGACCTGGGCCATCAGCTTCCCCACGACCGTGGCCATCCCGGCCGGCACCACGCTGCAGCTCAACGCCGCGAC
>JAIVGT010000051.1 GCA_020201485.1 Halobacteriales archaeon | reverse complement strand
GGCCGGGATTTTGCCCTGCTGTGCGCACCCCGCACGAAAACGGATTCAACGCGCCAGGGCGCGCCGCTGCGCCTCGAGGATGGGCAGCACCGCGGCCACGTTGCTCGTCTGCTCCCGCATGAGCAGCGCCTCGGCTCGCTCCACCCCGGGCATGGCCAGGGCCTTGGCCACGCTGTCCTCGACGCCGCTCGCGGTACGCGTGGCGAGGTAGAGGTAGGCGTTCTCCAGGCTCGGCCGGCTCCGGTAGAAAGCCTCGGGGAACGCGCGCAGCAACGCTGCATGCCATTCCGGCTTCATCGGCGCGCGGAACTCCACGACCAGCTCGAAGGCGAGCAGGCCTTGGACGTTGCCCAGGACCATCTGCGGGATGACGGCGAAGGCCCGCGCCTCGGCCAGGGCGCGGAAGCGCAGGCGCACGGTGCGCTGCGTCACGCCCACCTCGTCCGCGACCTCGCCGAACGGGCGCAGCGCGTCGGGCAGGAGCGCGGCCAGGATGCGCAGGTCGAGGTCGGTCACGCGCGGGCTGGATGAGGTGCACGCCCCGTAGCACGCCGGCCGCGCGCATCCCCTCCATCCGCGCCTTCACCGTGTTGCCGTGCACGCCCAGGCTGCGCGCGATGTCCCACGGGCGCAGGATGCCCCGCGCCATGTGGACCGGGTCGCCCGGCTTCCACGCCAGGCTGCCGAGGATGCGCAGGTCCAGCTCGTCCACGCGGCCGGACCGGCGCGGCCCGGCATGAGGTTTGCCAGCAAGGGTCGGATGCCGGCCCGCTTGACGTCGCCCAACGCGGGTCGCACGTGGGGCCTCGGCGCGTGGTGGGGCCGGCTGGGCTTCGTCCGCCAGCACGGCTGGCTCGCGTGAATCACGCCGGCATCTGCTGGCTGAGGCAGTGCACCGTGCCCATGCCCCACACCAGGTCGCGGGCCGGGACGGGCACGACCTTGCGGCCGGGGAACAGCCCTTCCATGATGCGCTGCGCCCGATGGTCCTGCAGGTCGCCGAACACGGGCAGGAGCACCAGGCCGTTCGCGAGGAGGAAGTTCAGGTAGCTCGCCGGCAGGGCGCGGCCCTCGTCGTCCTCGACCGGGCCGGGCATGGGCACCTCCACCACCTGCAGCGGTTGGTCCGTCGCATCGCGCATGCCGCGCAGGCGCTTCAGGTTCTCGGCGAGCGGGGCGTGGTTCGGGCTGGCTGCGTCGGGCTCGACCGCGGCGGCCACGACGTTCGGCTTCACGAAGCGGGCGATGTCGTCCACGTGCCCGTCGGTGTCGTCGCCCTCGATGCCGTCCCCGAGCCAGAGCACCTTCTGCACGCCCAGGTAGCCCTTGAGCACCTCCTCGATCTGCAGCCGCGACAGGTGCGGGTTCCGGTTCTTGTTCAGCAGGCATTGCTCCGTCGTGAGCACGCAGCCCTGCCCGTTCACGTCGATGGCCCCGCCCTCCATGACGATGCCGGGCTCGAAGCGCGGCAGGCGCAGCTCGGGCTCGAGGCGCGCGCACATGCTGTCGTCCGGCAGCAGCGCATCGTACTTGTCGCCCCAGGCGTTGAAGATCCAGTCCACGAAGGCGAGCTTGCCCGACGCGTCCCTGACGAACGTCGGGCCGTAGTCGCGCACCCAGCTGTCGGCGTGCTTCACCTCGTGGAAGCGGATGTTCGGGATGCCGGCCAGGCGAGCCCGCACGCGCTGCGCCTCCTCGCCCGGGTCCACGATGAGGTCCACGCGCTGGTGCGGCGCCATGGCTCGCATCATCTGCACATACACGTCCCCGACCTGCGACAGGCGGTCGGGCCACGTCACGGGGTCGTGCGGCCAGGCGAGCCACGTGCTCTGCTGCGGCTCCCACTCCGCCGGCATGCGGTAGCCGAGGCTGGCGGGAGCAGGACCCTTCGGCGCGTGCTGCGCGCGGCGCGCGGGCATCGGGGATGCGGAGCGCTCCGGATGTGATGAAGGCATCGCGGCACGCTCCGCGCGAGGTCGAGGCGAACCGAGGGTCGCGGCCCCCGCACAGCTTTTTGAGCCCGCGCGGCCTTCGAGCCCGGCCGCCATGTCCGCCACCATGAACCGCGCCATCACGTTCATCGTCGTGACGGTGCTCCTCGACTCCATCGGCTTCGGCATCATCATCCCCGTGTTCCCGACGCTCATCACGAGCCTGGCGAACGTGGACCTGAGCCAGGCGAGCATCCTCGGCGGCTGGCTCCTGTTCTCCTTCGCCGTCGTGCAGTTCTTCTCCGCGCCGCTCCTGGGCAACCTGAGCGACCGGTACGGCAGGCGGCCGGTGCTGCTGCTCTCCCTCGCGATGTTCGGCGTGGACTACCTCATCATGGGCCTGGCGCCGACCCTGGCCTGGCTGTTCGTCGGCCGCATCCTCGCCGGCATCCCGGGCGCGGCTTACACGCCAGCCTACGCCTACCTCGCCGACGTCAGCCCGCCGGAGCAACGCGCGAAGCACTTCGGCATGGTCGGCGCCGCGTTCGGCATCGGCTTCATCCTCGGCCCGGCCGTGGGCGGCCTGCTCGGCACGCTCGGTCCGCGCGCGCCGTTCCTGGCTGCCGCGGCCGTGGCCTTCGCCAACCTCGCCTTCGGCTTCTTCGTCCTGCCCGAGTCGCTGCCCGCGGACCGCCGCCGGCCCTTCGAATGGCGGCGCGCGAACCCGATCGGCGCGCTCGCCCAACTGCGCAAGTATCCCACGGTCGCCGTGCTCGTGGGCGTGCTGCTGCTCTGGGGCATCGCCATGCAGGCCTATCCCACGACGTGGAGCTTCTACACCATCTTCCGCTTCGGCTGGTCCTCGGCCCTCGTCGGCATGTCGCTGGCGACGGCGGGCGTGGTCATGGCCGTCAGCCAAGGCGCGCTCACCGGCCGGCTCATCCCGAAGCTGGGCGAGCGCCGCACCGCGGTCTACGGCCTGCTCGCCGGCACGCTCGGCTTCCTCGGCTACGCCTTCGCCACCGAGGGCTGGATGCTGTTCGCCCTGCTCGGCACGTGGCTCCTCGCCGCGCTCGTCATGCCTGCGCTCAACGCGCTCATGTCGCGCGAGATGCCGCCCACGAGCCAGGGCGAGCTGCAGGGCATCAACGCCAGCGCGTTCAGCCTCGCCTCCATCATCGGCCCGCTCATGATGACGCAGCTCTTCGGCGTCTTCAGCAAGCCGGACGCGCCCATCGTGTTCCCGGGCATGGCCTGGCTCGTCGCCGCCATCCTCGGCTTGGCCGGCACGCTCGTCCTCGCGCGCATGCACCTGCACGACGCCGCACCTGCCCCGGCGGAGCCGGTGCCGACGGTCGTCGGCGGGCCCATCGCCGAGGAGCCGCTGCCACGCTAGTCGAGCCAGCGCTGCAGCAGGCCCTGGTACGCGTCCACCCGTCGATCGCGCAGGAATGGCCAGCCCTGGCGCGTCGCGTCGATGCGGCGCAGGTCGCATTCCACGACGAGCACCTCTTCCTTCTCCTGGCCGGCCTGGGCGAGGACCTCGCCGAACGGGTCGCAGACGAAGCTGCTGCCCCAGAAGTGCAGGCCGCTCTCCGTCCCGACGCGGTTCACCACGGCGACGAACACGCCGTTCGCGATGGCGTGCGAGCGCTGGATGGTCATCCAGGCGTCGCGCTGCTTCGCCGCGAGGGCGCGGTCCGCCTCGCTGAAGCCGATGGCGGTCGGGTAGAACAGGACCTGCGCGCCCTGGAGCGCGGTCAGGCGCGCGCCCTCCGGATACCACTGGTCCCAGCAGATGAGCGCGCCGAGCTTGCCCTGCGGCGTGTCGAACGCCTGGAAGCCGAGGTCGCCCGGCGCGAAGTAGAACTTCTCGTAGAAGTTCGGGTCGTCCGGGATGTGCATCTTGCGGTACTTGGCGCGGATGCTCCCGTCCGGGGCGAGCACGGCGAGCGAGTTGTGGAACAAGCCACGCGCCCGCCGCTCGAACACGGGCGCAAGGATGGTGAGGTCGTGCTGGGCCGCGACCTTGCTCATGGCCTCGGTCGTGGGCCCCGGGATGCCCTCCGCGAGGTCGAAGTTGGCGTGGTCCTCGGTCACGCAGAAGTAGGGCGTCCGGAACAGCTCGGGGAGGCACACGACCTGCGCGCCCCTCCGCGCCGCCTGCTCCGTGAGCTGGATGGCCTTGCGCAGGTTGGCGTCGAGCTGCGCCTCCATGCGCATCTGCACGAGGCCGACGGTGACGCGGTCGCTCTCCGGCATGCGGTCGTGGTCCATGGGAAGGGCGGGCTTAAGGCTTTCCCGGCGCGGGCCGCGCGTCCGGAACCATCATGGGCGCACGCGCGTTCGCCTCTGCGTGACCCGGTGGCGCGCCGTGGGGCTCGTCGGCCTCCTCCTCCTCGCGGCCGGCTGCGCCGCCGTTCCGCCGCAGGACCATGCGCCTCCCGGGAACGCGACCGGGCCGGCACCGCCACCTGCCCAGCCGCTGCCCCCGTTCCCTCCACGCTCACCCGGCGACACGCGCCCGAACTTCCTCGTCATCGTCAGCGACGACCAGCGCTACGACACGATGTGGGCCATGCCGCGGACGAACGCATCGCTCTTCGAGCGGGGCATCGCCTTCGACCACGGCTACGTCACCACGCCCCTGTGCTGCCCAAGCCGGTCGAGCATCCTCACCGGGCTGTACGCGTTCCACCATGGAGTGAACGAGAACTACGTCAACCTCACGCTCCCGACGTTCGTCCAGGCGTTGCACGGCGCGGGTTACACGACCGGCCTCGTCGGGAAGTACCTGAACTCCTGGGGCGGCGAGCCGCGGCCCGAGTTCGACTCCTGGGTGGCGACCCACGGGGGCGGCGTCACCTTCACGAACCCCACCATGAACATCGAGGGGACGTGGACGAAGCTCCAAGGCCACGGCACGGTCATCGAGGACGCGTACGCGCTGCGGTTCCTCGACCGCGCCTCGAACGGGTCGAAGCCGTTCCTCCTCCTGTTCGCCCCCAACGCCCCCCACAACCCGGCGACGCCGGAGCCGGCCGATGCGCAGCGCTACGCCGACCTCCCGCCGGCGCGGCCACCGTCGTACGACGCGCCCGGCGACCCCACCGACCCGCCGCCCTTGGCCCGGGCACGCGCGGCGGAGATCGACGCGTTCCGCCTCGACCAGCTCCGCTCCCTCGCCGGCCTCGACCGGGCGGTGGGGGATATCCTCGACAAGCTCGAGGCGCGCGGCTTGGCCGGCAACACCGTCGTGTTCTACCTCTCCGACAACGGCTACCTCTCGGGGGAGCACCGGCTGGAGGAGAAGCGGCAGCCGTACGAGGAGTCCATCCGCGTGCCGTTCGCGATGCGCGTCCCGGGCGTCGCGCCCCGCGTCGACGAGCGGCTCGTGGCGAACATCGACATCGCGCCCACCATCCTGGCGATGGCCGGGCTTCCGCACCCGGACATGGACGGCGCGCCGCTCTCCGGCCCGGCCGACGGGCCGGGGCGGGAAGACCTCGTCATCGAGGGCGTGCTCAGGTCGGGCGCGATGTGGGCCGGCCTGCACACGGACCGCTGGGTGTACGTGCGCTGGAACCTGACCGGCGGACGCACGTCCGAAGCCCTGTTCGACCTGTGGGCGGACCCGTTCGAGCTGCACAGCTTGGCGGGCACGCCGGAGGCGGCGGACGTGCAGGCTCGCCTCGCGGCGCGCCTCGCCGAGCTGCGCCCGGTCGAGCCGGCGCGGCCCCAGGTCACGGACCCGAACGAGTGACCTCACCGCCGGCGGCGCGGCGCGCGCTCCTCCCGCAGGCGCGACAGCTCCTCCGCGTCCAGCCGCTCGCTGCCGATGAGCCGCTCGCTCGCGGCCTCCAAGGCGTCGAGCAGCTCGTCGAGCTTCAGCTGGACGGCGAGCGTGTCCTTGCGCTGGGCGTGCTGCAGGAGGAACACCATGAGGAGCGTGACGAGGATGGCCGCCGTGTTCAGCACGAGCTGCCATTGCTGGGAGAAGCCGAGGGCGAGCCCGGCAACGACCCAGCCGGCGATGAGGAGCACGACGAGGACCGGGGCCCAATGGCTGCTGGCGGCGGAGGCGAGCCGGGTGGCGAGCCGGCTGTAGGCGCGACGCACCACGCCGCCTCGGGCCGGGCGGCCTTGCCCGTTGCGGGACGAAGGCCGGCGCTCAGGCTCCGCTCGGGCCAGGAAGAGAAAACGAGGACGCCGCGCACTCAAGCCAGGGTGAGGCTGCCGGTGCCGGTGAGGCAGAACGCGAACAGGTTGTCGGCGAAGCAGAGGGTGACGGAACTGTAGCTGACCGTGCTGCCGGACACGGTCGCGCCGCCCAGGCAGAGCGAGCCGCCGGTCTGGCCGGCCGCGCAGCCGCCCACCGTGGGGTCGAGGCTGAAGCTGTTGGCGTCCACGCTCAGGCAGTTCAGGCCGTTCGGGTTCGCGTCGCCGACGACGAGCGTCCAGCCGCTCGGGCCGTTCACGCCCGCGACGGGCACGACATCGGCCGGGCAGCCGCCGAAGGTCAGGCCGAGATTGCCGGCCGCGGCCGTGGCCGCATGGCCGGTGCCGGCGAGGCCAAGGAGGGCGACGACGGCAAGCACCGAGAAGGACGCGAGGTTCCGCATGGTTGCACCTTGGGGTCCGAGCCCCACGCAGGGTCCAGGGCCGAGGGGCGAATAAGCACTCCTCTGCGAAGGATGCGCGGATTCACGCGGGAAGCTGCGCGGGGACGACCACGATGGGCGTGGGGGCGGTCAGGAGTTGGTCGTTCTGCGCGAGCGTGAGCGCGCCCGGCATGCCCTGGAGCGCGAGGTGCAGCTCGCCGTGTGCCGGGAGGTCGTAGTTCTCCGCCCGCCGCTGGCCGGCAGCGTCCGTGAACCGGAGCTGGATGGTGAACGCCTCGTTGCCGAGGAGCGCCCACGCGTCGGGGATGCGGAAGATGACGCACTGGTCGGGCACGCCGCCGTACGGGATGGTCTCCTCCGTGCACACCTGGTCCGGGGCCTGGTCGGGGTCAGGACCGTAGGCGAGGCTGGAGCGCCCCTGCAGGACGATGTCGGGGTCACGGATGTGCACGGGAGCCTGCGTCGCGACGCTGAAGACGAACGCGTGCAGCACGAG
>JAIVGT010000246.1 GCA_020201485.1 Halobacteriales archaeon | reverse complement strand
GGCCGATCTCGCGCTGCCGGTCGGTGAGGCTGAACGACGTGTCGTAGAGCGCCTGCGTCTGCGCCATGAACGCCGTGCTGTGGCAGTTCAGCGGCGGGGGCGCGCGGAACTGGTCCCCGCTGCTCATGAGGAAGGGCGTGACGCCGCCCCACAGGGGCTCGACCGGCTTCGCGCCGGCCACCTTCGGCTTCCACAAGCAGTCGCCGACGGGCGTCGTGCCCGTCCAGGTGAGCTGGCTGCCGTCGTTGGCGCGCGCGGCGATGACGGCCTGCGCGACGGCGTGGCCGATGGCCGCGCCCGCGTCCAGGTCGCTCTGGTAGTTCACGCCGGCGACGAGCCGGCTGTGCATGGCCTCGTCGAGCTGGGCCTGCAGGCCGCTCGGCGGCTCCTCGCACGTCGTGGCGTTGCTCTCGTCCGGGCACGGGAAGAACCATTGGAAGATCTCGAACGCCGCCGCCGCCATGGCCGCGTGCTCGCTCGGGAAGCTCGGCTCGCTGCGCACGGTCACGACCGGCTGCAGGATGGGCAGCAGGACGCTGGGCGCCGGCCGGTTGTAGCAGTACTTCGCCGCGAACACGGCCACGCCGGCGTCGTACATGCTCATCTCGAACATGGCCAGCGCGCGCGCCATGCGCGGCGGGTTCTTCGAGCCGGCCTTGGCGCTGTGCGTGACGAGGAGCTTGAACATCTTCTCCTCCCAGAACTCGCTCGCGCCGCCTTGGTCGTACTCGCGCGCCTTCTGCACGTCGGCGTCCGTGCGCGTGAGCTGGATGAGGGCCAGGTCCGCGAGCTCCTGCACCGTCTGCGCGCTCGCCGTGTCCGGCGGGGCGACGATGGGGGCCTGGTCCGGGCTCACGTACCACGTCTGCCAGGAGCCGGCGTCCGGGCTCTCCGCGTAGCCGCCGATGCCGGCGCGCTTCAGGAGGGGCGGGATGGGGTCGCTCGCGTTGCAAGCGAAGGTGCCGGTCGGGGCCGGTCCGGGCACCGGAGCCGGCACCGGGGCCAACGCACCAGCCGCGTTCATCAACATCAAGCCGACCACGGCGAGGGCGAACCCTGCCATGCCCTTCGTCCCCAACACCTTCTGCAAGCTGAAGCCTCCCTGGGCCGCCCAAGCGAGCGGCCAACCGGGCGGCAAGCAGCCCATTGGGGCCATGTACGTTCTCAGGAGACTTTGGCCGGGCCCCGGGAACGTCCCACGGTCTCACGACAGCCTGGGCAGGGCCGGGGCGACGCTGAACCGGCCCAGCGCGGGGTCGAAGCTGCTGCCCCGCGCGCCGCCCGTCGCCGTGACGACGTACGTGCCGGGATGGTTCGTGGACAGGTCCACGAGGCCGGTGGGGCTGGGCGCGGTGAACGGCACGACGAACGGGGCCCGCCCGTCGGGGCCGGTCTCCACGTCCACCTCCCACGCCTCGTCGCCCGTCAGGACCTGGCGCACGGCGCGCGGGAGTTGGGCGAGGAGCGCGTCGAGGGCGGGCAGGCCCGTGCTGTACGCGATGGCGATGTGGACCGAGGCCCCGCGCACCGGGTCGCCGTTGCTGAAGCGGACCGTGGCGTTGCCCCGCGCCTGCTCGGCGGGGAGGAACGCGTCCTCGTCGAAGGCGAGGCTGGCCTGGAGGTGGTCGGTGACGAAGACCTGCGTGCCGTGGGTGCTGGTGCGCCCGTGGGCGTCGGTGGCCGTGGCGCGCACTGCGCTCCAGCCGACGTCGGTGAAGGCGTGGGCCACGCTCGCGCCTTCGCCCGTGCCCTCGGGGAACTCCCAGGCGATGCCTGCGATGCCGGCCGGCGCGCTGGCCTGGGCGGTGAACGCGAGCGGCTCGAGGCGCTGCCCGGCGGCGGGGCCGCTGATGCTGACCACGGGCAGGGCGCGGAGGACCACGGGCGCGTCGCCCTCGGTCACGCGCAGGAACGTGTTCGCGGTCGCCGGGAAGGTCTGCGTGCTCCCGTCCGGCCAGCGGATGCCCACGTCGGCGTGCGTCGCGTCGCCCAGGCCGACGTGGAGCCGGGGGTCGCTGCTGCTGAGGAAGCCCTCGCCGAGCATCTTCTCCTGCACCTGGTCGGGCAGGCCGGGAGCGCGCACCGTGACACGCGCGCCGACCGCGTCGCGCGTCGTGCCCGCGTGCGCGCCGACGAGGTCGAGGGTGAGCGCGTTCCCCCCGACCTGCCGGGCGTGGAGGAGGTGCGCCGGTGACGGGCCCGCCTCCATGAGGAGGACGTCGAGCGCGCCGTCGTCGTCGTAGTCGCCCCACGCCGCGCCGCGGCCGGTGAGCTCCTGCGCCAGGCTCGGCCCGACGTCGTCGCGGATGCGCTGGTAAGCCCCTTGGCCCAGGTTCTCGTAGAGCAGGACCGGCTCCTCGGACGGGATGCGCCCGCCGATGGTCTCCGTCAGCCCGTTCACGACCATGAGGTCGGGCCAGCCGTTGTTGTCGAGGTCGGCGATGCGCGCCGCCCAGCCGCTCTGCGGCACGGCGTCGTCGAACGGCTGCCCGCTGCCGATGTCGGCGTAGCCGTTGCCGCCGAGGAACAGGCCGTTGGCCTCGGTGACGAAGTTCGTCGTGACCACGTCGAAGTGCCCGTCCAGGTCGAGGTCGCCGATGGCGGTGCCCATGCCGTGACGCAAGCTGTTGTTGGCCGGGGTGTCCCAGGGCGCGAACGTGCCGTCGGCCTGGTTCAGGAGGAGGTCGTTGCCGTCCCCGTCGTTGCTGACGTAGAGGTCGGGCCAGCCGTCGTCGTCGAGGTCGGCGGCGGCGCTGCTCCAGGAGTGCCGCACCTGCGTCAGGCCGGCGGCCTCCGTCACGTCGGTGAACGCCCCGCCGCAAGCGCCGTGGAACAAGCGGTTCTGCTGCGGCGGTGCCACCTCCGGGCCGTTCTCCGGCGGCGGGTGCGCGAGGTCGTAGTTCCCGAAATGGTCCACGAAGAGGTCGAGGCAGCCGTCGCGGTCGTAGTCGAACCAGGTCGCGCTCGTCGCCCAGCACGGCCAGTCCCCGCACGCCGCGTCCGCCACGCCCAGCGCGGCCGTGACGTTGTCGAACGCGCCGTCCCCCCGGTTGCGGAGGAGCACGCTGCCCCCGAAGCCGGTCACGAACACGTCGGGATGCCCATCGTTGTCGTAGTCCGCGGCCGCGCAGCCGAAGTAGATGCCGACGAGGCGCGCGGCGCTGTCCCGCTCGGCGAAGCCGGCATCCCCCTGCAGCCACAGCCCGCTGTGCGGCTGACGCGCCGCGTTCAGCTCGGAGGTGGTCTGGTACACGCCGTTGACGAGGTAGGCGTCGAGCCGGCCATCGCCATCCGCGTCCAGCCAGCACGCGCCCGGGCCGGCGATCTCGGTGAAGATGGGGTGGGTGCTGACGTTGCCGAGGAAGCCGGCGTGCAGGTAGCTGCCCAGGCCCGCGGCGACGGTCTCGTCCGCGTACCGGGCGCGGCCGACGCTCGGCGGGTCGCCGTGGCCGGAGCCCAGGCTGGCGGCGAGGATGGCGAGAGCGAGGATGCTGGCCCCAACCCGGCGCATGGCCCTCCGGCGGCGAGCGGGGCCGGGGGTGAAGCCGGTTGTGTGCGGAGCCTAGGCGCGCGGCGGACGGGGCGCTCAGCCGTGCGGATGCCCGTGGCTGGGCTGCGCGGCGCGCCAGTCCCGCGCCGCGTCCAGGACGAGCTTCTGCTCCGTGCGCGCGACGGTCTCGCGCACGCGCGGCAGGGCGTCGATGTTCGCGCTGACGGAGGTGATGCCCCAGCGCACGAGCTTCTCCACGAACTTCGGGTTCGAGCCCGCCTGCCCGCAGATGCTCGTCTCCACCCCGGCCTTCCTGCACTCCTGGATGGTGTGCTCGATGAGGCGCGCCACCGCCGGGTGGAACTCGTCGTAGAGGTGGGCGACGTTCTGCGAGTTGCGGTCCACGGCCAGCGTGTACTGCGTGAGGTCGTTCGTGCCGAAGGAGACGAAGTCCAGGCCTTCCTTCAGCAGCTCGTCGATGATGATGGCCGCGGCCGGGATCTCGACCATGATGCCCCACTGGCAGTCGATGTGCGGCCGCAATCCCGCCTGGCTCGCCAGCTCCTTGGAGCGGCGGATCTCGCGCGGGTGCTGCACGAGGGGGAGCATGACGCCGACGTTCCTGTGCCCGGCGTCGACGAGGCGCTTCACCGCCTCGAACTCGGCGAGGAGCAGCTCCTCCTGCTCGATGCCGCGGCGCACCCCGCGCCAGCCGAGCATGGGGTTGTGCTCGTGCGGCTCGTCCTCGCCGCCGCGCGCCTTGCGCATCTCGTCCGTCGGGAAGTCCAGGGTGCGGATCCACACGATGCGCGGGTCCATGGGGGCGACGATCTTGCGGAAGTTGTCCGTGAGGAACTGCACGTAGGCCTCGCGGTGGCCGTTCGTGATGGCCCAGGCGGGGTGCACGGGCCGCGGGTACGCGTCCCCGGCGTCCGTCTTGCCGGAGCGCGGCAGCTTCAGGGCGTCCTCGTCGAAGGCGAGCACGATGTGCTCGATGCGCAGCAGCCCGACCCCGTCCGGGTCCACGCTCAGGGCGCGGTCGATGGCCTCGGGCATGCTGATGTTGACCTTCACCTGCGTCGCGGTGAGCGTCTTCGCCGCCGGGCCGATGGGGGCTGCGCTCGGGGCCGCGCCGGGCTTCGACGCCGCGGCGGGTGCGCTGCCCGCCTTGGGCTTCGCCGCCTCGACCTTGCCCTCGTGCACCGTGCCCTTCTCGCCGTCGACGGTGATGAGCGTGCCTTCCTTGAGCGTGCTCGTGGCCCGGTGCTCGCCCCGCTTCGTGCCGACGATGCACGGGATGCCCAGCTCCCGCGCCACGATGGCGGCGTGGCAGGTCATGCCGCCCTCGTCGGTGACGATGGCGCTGGCGCGCTTCATGGCCGGGACCATGTCGGGCATGGTCATCTGCGTGACGAGGACGTCGCCTTCGTGGACCTTGGCCAGCTCCGTGGCGTCCTTGAGCATGGCGACCTTGCCGCTCGCGATGCCGGGCGCGGCCCCCAGGCCCTTGAGCAGCAGCTTCGGCTCGCCGCTCGGGGCCTGCTTGCCCTGCGTGCCCTGCGTGGCGACGGGCGCGCTCAGGCCGTTGCCGCGGATGGTCGTGATGGGACGCGTCTGGAGCACGTACAGCTCGCCCTTCTCGATGGCCCACTCGATGTCCTGCGGCGTGCCGTAGTGCTTCTCGATGAGCTTGCCCACCTTGACGAGCTGCTTCAGCTCGGCGTCGGTGACGACGCGGGCGTCGCGCTGCGCCGCCGGGACCTTGACCACGGCCGTCTTGCCGTCCGGGCCGCGCACGTACATGTTCTCCTGCGTGGCGACCGTGACCTGCATCGCCTCGCCCTGCGGGTTGCACACGTAGTTGTCCGGGCTGACCGTGCCGCTGACCACGCCCTCGCCCAGGCCCAGGGCCCCTTCGACGATGAGCTGCTCCGCGCCCGTCGTCGGATGCCGGGTGAACATGACGCCCGCCTTGTCGGCGTTGACCATCTTCTGCACGACGACCGCGATGTTGACCTTGTCCGTGTCGAAGCGCTGCTTGGCGCGGTAGAAGATGGCGCGCGGCGTGAACAGGCTGCTCCAGCACTGCAGGACCTTCTTCGGCACGTCCTCCTGGCCGCGCACGTTGAGGAACGTGTCCTGCTGCCCGGCGAAGCTCGCCTCGGGCAGGTCCTCGGCGGTGGCGCTGCTGCGCACCGCCACGAACGCGCCGCCCTCGGTGCCCTTGCTCAGGCTGGCGTACGCGTCGCGGATCTGCTTCGCCAGGTCGTCGGGGAGCTTGGCCTGCGTGAAGAGCTTGCGGATGCGCTCGCTCGCCTCGTGCAGCGCGCGGTTGTCGTCCGGGTTGAGGCCCTTGAGGGACTCCTCGACCTGCTTGCGCAGCCCGGAGCTGTTGACGAAATCGGCGTAGGCCTGCGCCGTGACGACGAAGGCCGGCGGCACGGGGAAGCCGACCTGGACCATCTCGCCGAGGTTCGCGCCCTTGCCGCCCGCGACGGCGATGTCCGCCCTGCCCACTTCGTGGACCCACACGACCTGCTTGCTCATGCTCGCTCCTCCAGGATCTTCAGGATGCCCCGCTTCTTCTGCTCGTAACCCATCATGGCCGCGAGCACGACCTCGTCCGCGACCTCGCGCTGCAGGCGCAGGCCGAGCGCGGTGCGCTGCAGGTACGCGTCGTCGATCGCCGCGCCGCGCGCGTCGCCCTCGGCGAGGTGCTCCCGCACGACCTGCGTCAGGGCCATGATGCTGGCCAGGCGCTGGATGAACCCGGTGCTCGGCGCGACGCGCCCGCCTTCGATGCGGCTCAGGCTCTCGCGCCGCATGCGCAGCAGGCCGGCGAGCTGCTCCTGGGTGAAGCCGAAGCGCTCGCGCAGGCCGCGCACGACGCGGCCCGGGTCCTCGCTCACCGCGAGCTGGCCGGCGATGCGGATGTGGTTCTCCAGGACCGGGTCCGGAACAGCCACGTCACAAACTCCTCGCGCCGGTAGGCACGCGGGTGACGTTCATGTCACACCGCTATAAGCCGGTTGCGGCGGACGGGGG
>JAIVGT010000245.1 GCA_020201485.1 Halobacteriales archaeon | reverse complement strand
GCATAGCCTGATGGGCCGGGAGGGGCTCGGCCGCGCATGAGGCTCCTCGGCGCGCTCGCCGTCATCGCACTCCTCGCGCTGCCGGGGCAAGCGCTGCCTCCCGACGCAGGCGCGTGGGCGGGGGATGGATCCCTGTCCTGGGTGGAAGGCACGACCGAGCCCTATTGCGCCGCCGCCGCGCCGGTCCACGTGCACGTGGCGCTCGCCATGGCGCACGTCGCGACCCTCTGGTTCCTGGCGCTCGACTTCGCCAGCCCGCTCCCCACGTGCGTCTCGAACGCGTACGCGTGCAGCACGCCGGACGACCCGTTCGCCGGCTGGGCCTTCGTCGTGTGCCAGGGCCTGCCCACGCTCGGCTTCGTGCATCTGGAGCGCGGCCCGGGGACGATGCAGGTCACGTGGGTCTTCGGCTACGGCGCGCAGCAGCTGGACGCGACGCTGACCGGCGCGCCGTGAGCGGACCTGCCCACGCTCTCGCGCATACCGTCAAGCCGAGGCGGCGCGCTGCGCGCGCATGCGCCTCGCCCTCGGCCTGCTCGTCCTGCTCGCGTCCGCCGCGCCGGCCCACGGCGTGACCGTGGACACGAGCCAGTGGAACGGGACGGGCAGCGTGAGCTTCTCCGGCCAGGCGACGGCCCTGTTCTGCGCGACCGGGCAGAGCGTGCCGGTGCAGGTCGCCCTCTCCCTGAGCGACGTGCGCGGAACGTGGCTCCTCGACCTGCAGTACGTCAACGCGTCGCCCGCCTGCGTGGCGAACCCGGCGTCGTGCTACACCTTCACCGACCCGCGCGCCGGCGTGACGGGCATGATCTGCATGACCTCGGCGAACGGCGTCGTCTGGCTGGAGCCGGTGGGCAACACGCTCCGCCTCCACTGGACGCTCGGCTTCAGCGAGCACCTCGAGGCGACGCTCACGCGCGCCGCCTGAGTCGCCTTCAAGGCGGTGGAGCGCGATGGGCGTGCATGGAGCCCATCCAAGGTCTGGACGCCATCACCGTCCACATCCGCGACCCGGACCAGGCGCGCGATTTCTACACGCGCGTCCTCGGCTTCAAGGAGCTGAGCTTCGACGCCGCGGCGCAGCGGGGCACGTGGCAGATCCCGGGCGGCGCGACGCTCGTCGCCCACGTGCAGCGCCCGGACGAGCCCGGCCGGCCGGCGGGCACGGTCACGGGCGTGATGTTCCACGTGCGCGACGCGCAAGCCAGCCGGGACGAGATCGCGCGCCGCGGCGGCAAGGTGGACGAGCCGTGGAAGGCGCCGTGGGGCCCGACCTACGTCACGGTCTGGGACCCGGACGGCAACGAGTGGCTGCTCATCCAGCGCTGAGCCCGGTCCGACCCTCCGGCGCGAGGTCTTCGACCCCACCGGCAACCTTGATTTGGCAGCGGAGCATCGCGCCCGCGTGCGCATCGACCCGTGGAGCAGCCAGCAGTACGCGGACTACGCGCGGCTCCGCGAGCACTTCGGCATCGCGCCCTTCACGCAAGCCAGCGAGCTGCCCGACCCCATCCCGCTCCTGGAGCGCGGCGTGGTCTTCGGCCAGCGCGGCTTCGACCGCATCACGCGCGCCGTGCAGCGCCACGAGCCCTGGGCCTTGCTCACCGGCCTCATGCCGAGCGGTCCGATGCACGTCGGCCACAAGATGCTCATCGACCAGATCACCTACTGGCAGAAGCTGGGCGCGGAGGTGTTCATCGCCATCGCCGACATCGAGGCGTACGCGACGCGCGGCTTCAGCCTGGCGAAGGCGCGCCAGGTCGCGCTCGACCATTACGTGACGAACTACCTCGCCCTGGGCTTGGACCCGCAGCGCTGCCAGATCTACTTCCAGAGCCAACGCCAGCCGGTGAAGGACCTGGCCTGGCAATTGGGCAAGAAGGTCACGTGGAGCACGATGGAGGGCATCTACGGCTTCACGGGCGCGACGAACCTCGGCCACGTGCAAGCGCCCCTCGTCCAGGTCGGGGACATCCTGCACGTGCAGCAGCCGAAGTACGGCGGGCCGCGCCCGACGCTCGTGCCCGTGGGCGTGGACCAGGACCCCCACCTGCGCCTGACGCGCGACCTCGCCGAGGCGTTCCGCGTGTTCAGCATCCAGCCGGTGGAGAAGGGCAAGGACAGCCCGGGCGGCCTGGGCATCTTCCTCAAGACGGAGGCCAAGGCCCTGCCGCAGCTCGCGGAGCGCCTGGCGCCGGAGCGGCCGGAGTTCGCCAAGGCGTTGGCGAAGCACGACGAGGGGGAGCGCGACGTGGCCATCGGCACCGCGCTGCTGAAGCTGGCGAAGCACCAGCTCAAGGTCGTCGGCTTCGGCGAGTTCCACGAGAACTTCGCCTACCGCGCCCTGTACCTGCCCGCGGCCGGGGGGGACGACGTGCCCGTCGTGGACGCCGCCCTCGCCGCGCTGGAGCAGCAGGCGCTCGGCGAGCCGGGCTTCCTCCTCCCGAGCAGCACGTACCACCGGTTCATGTCCGGGCTCACCGGGGACAAGATGAGCAGCAGCCGGCCAGAGACGAGCATCTACCTCACGGAGGAGCCGGAGGCGGCGCGCAAGAAGGTCATGGCGGCCAAGACCGGGGGGCGCCCGACCGCGGAGGAGCAGCGGCGGCTGGGCGGCGAGTGGGACAAGTGCGTCGTCGCGGAGCTGTACCTCTACCACCTCGCGCCGGACGCGAGCGACCTCAAGGAGAAATACGACGCATGCGTGACGGGCGCGAGGCTATGCGGGCCGTGCAAGGGCATCGCCGCGGACCGCACCGTCGCGTTCCTCCAGGAACACGCCGAGCGCCGCAAGCAGGTCGGCCCGGCGGAACTCCGGGCGTTTGTCCGGGAGGATTGACGGCTCCCTGCGCATGCGTGGACGACGGGTCAGCCGCGCATCCGTGACCGAGGGTTGGGCCCCGCAGGTTCTTGTGCCAGGAGCGCCCCCGTTCTTCCGATGCTTCCCCACGACCTCGGCGCGCTCGCCGCCCGGCTGCACCGGGCCCTGGAGCCGCAGGGCCTCGCCTATGTGCTCGTCGGCCAGGCTGCTGCGGCGCACTGGGGCGCGAGCGTTCCCGTGGAGCAGCTCGACGTGCTCGTGAAGCTCGACCCGGGCCAGGCCGACCGGCTGCTCGCGGGCGCGGAGGCGCAGGGCTTCGAGGCGGAATCGGGGCTGGCCGCGCTCGCCGTGGAGCAGGGCGACCACCTCTCGCTGTTCTCCCCGGGCGCGGAGGCGTTCGTGGACGTGAAGGCAGCGCGGGGCGCGGGCGACATGGCGGCGCTGCGCACGCGGCTCGGCGAGGACCTCGGCGGGGAGCGCGTGTCGGTGGCGACGCGCGAGGAATGCATCGCGCGCCTGCTCGACGCCGGCAGCGAGCCCGACCTCGACGCGGCGCGCGAGCTGCTGGGCCTGCACGGCGCGGAGCTGGACCGGGGCTACCTCGGCCAGCGCTGCGAGGAGCTGCACGTCGCGCACCTGCTGCACGAGCTGGTGGACGAGGTCCCGGCCTAATCCGGCGTGTCCAGGCGCAGGCGCTCCACGCTCAGTACCTTCTCCCGGGTGAGCCAGCCCACGATGCGGCCGGGGTCGCTTCGGTCCACGACCGGGAGGTAGCCGATGTTGCGCGCCACCATCTTGTCGATGGCCATGTGCACGGTCTCGTCCGGGAAGGCGACGATGACGTCGCGCGTGGCGAGCGCGGCGATGGGGCGCTCCAGGGTGAGCGTGCCGCCGCGCAGGCGCAGGTCGGTGCGGGTCACGATGCCGTTGAGCCGGCCTTCGACGTCCACGAGCGGGAATGCCTGCCTGCCGGTGGCCATGCTCCGGTCGAGGTAGTCGCGCAGGGACGCGCTCGCGGCGAGGGGCATGGCGTCGCGCTCCATGACCTCGGCCACGAGCACGACGTCGAGCACGTTGGGCTGGACCTCGGCCGGGACCGGCCGGCCCTTCGCCGCGAGCTTCGTGCTGTAGAGCGAGCCCGGGTGCCGCGTCCAGGCGATGAGGTCGGCGAGCACGCACGCCAGCATCACGGGGAGCACGATGTCGAAGCTCAGCGTGAGCTCGACCACGAGCACGATGGCGGTGAGCGTGGCCCGGCTGACCGCGGCGAAGAGCGCGGCCATGCCGACGAGGGCGAAGCTCGCCGGGTCCGCGCCCAGGTTGGGCAAGGCGTGCTGCACGCCGAGGCCGAAGAGCAGGCCGAAGCACGCGCCCTCGAAGAACGTCGGGCTGAACACGCCCCCGCTCCCGCCGGCGCGCAACGTGACCACCACCGCCAGCGGCTTCAGCGCGAGGAGGATGAGCAGCAGGCCGAGCAGGTCCGGGCTCGCCAGCTCGTGGTTGAACACGCCGTTGACCGTCTCGTAGCCCACGCCGAGCAGGCGGGGCTCGACGAGGCCGAACACGCCGAGGGCCGCTCCGCCCAGCACCGGCACGGCGATGGGCGGCAGCCAGCCCGGAGGCTTCCACGCCTCGGCCGCCTCGAACATCGCGAGCAGGACGACGCCGAGCAAGCCCGCGCCCACGCCGAGGAGCGCGTACAGCGGCAGCATGGCGGGCGAGCCGAGCGCGAACAGGTCGGGCGGGAGGACGAACGTGGGCTTGTTGCCGAGGATGAACCGGCCGACGCTCGTGCCGGCGACGCTGGCGATGACGAGGGGCACGAAGCTCTGCGTGCGGAACTCCAGGAGCACGACCTCGAGGCCGAAGACCACGGCGGCGATGGGGGCGTTGAACGTCGCCGCGAGCGCCGCGACCGCGCCGCACGCCACGAGCACGCGCCGGTCCTGCCGGCCGAACCATTTCGTGGCCCCGGTGATGCCGCCGGCCAGGCCGCCGAGCTGCACGATGGGGCCTTCCCGCCCGGCGCTGCCGCCCGTGCCCAGGCTGAGCGCGGCGAGGAGCGCGCCCTTCAGCGTGCGCACCAGGGGCATCTGCCCGCCGCGCAGGGAAGCGGCCTCGATGACCTCCGGCGTGCCCACGCCGCCCTCGCCCGGGAGCAAGCGCGTGAGGACGGCGATGAGCGCCCCTCCGGCGAGCGGCACGAGCACGACGAGCAGGCCGAGGTGATGGTCCAGCGGCGCGCGGAAGACCGGGCCCGGCTCGTGGAAGAAGCTGAGCGTCGTGACCAGGCTCACCAGGGCGCGGAAGCCCACCGCGGCCAGGCCGCCCACGAGCCCGGCGAGGACCGCGGCGAGGCTGACGGCGAAGATGCCGCGCTCGCGCAGGGCCCCGGGCACGCCCGCGCACCCGCGCCGCGGGGGAAAGCTGCTTCGGAAGCGCGCGCTCCCCCGCCCGGTCGGGGCCACGTTGGTGCGCAGGCAACCGTTAAGGCCCGGCCCGGACGTGCCGAGCCATGCGCGCCCTCGCCCTGCTCGCCCTGGTCGGCATGGTCACGTTCGCCGGCTGCATCCGCGCCCCGGCCCAGGCCGTGGACTCCTCGAACGCCCCGGCCATGGTGCCGAACGCGAACGCGACCTTGCCCAAGGTCAACCTCACGCCCGTCGAGCTCCCCGTGAGCACGACCGGGCAGTACCCGGTGAACCCGGGCTTCGACCCGGCCACGCTGAAGGCCCCGGCGGGCAGCACGGTGCACGTCACGTTCAGCGACGCCGACCTCGCCCTGCCGCTGTTCCAGCACGACTGGGTCCTGGAGAAGGTGGACGGGGCGAAGACGAAGGCCATCAACCCCGGCGAGAAGGCCGAGGTCACGTTCACCGCCCCGGCGAAAGGCACGTACAAGTACTACTGCGACATCGGCGACCACCGCGCGCGCGGCATGGAAGGGACGCTGACGGTCGAGTAGCCCGGCGAAGCTTTCAAGGGCCCCAAGCGCTTCGCGCACCCGATGGCCGACGAGCTGAGCCTCGCGGAGAAGAAGGTGCTCGTGGCGCTCCAGGACGGCGCAACGCGCAGCCCGCAGGAGGTCAGCGAGCAAGCCGGATTGAGCACGATGGAGGTCATGAACGCCAGCAGCTGGCTCCGGGCGAAGGGCCTGCTGCAGCGCGACGAGCGCCTCCTGGTGAGCTACGCGTTGGGCGCGGAGGGCCGCGAGTACGCGAGCACGCAGCTCCCGGAGCGCCGCCTGGCCGAGGCGCTGCTCGACAAGCCCGACGGCATGGGCATCGAGGAGCTGCCCACGAGCCCGGCCTTCGCGGCCAAGCCGGACCAGCACAAGATCGCCATCGGCCAGGCGCGGCGCAAGGGGCTGGTGATGATTGAAAGACAAATTCAAAAGGAAATCAGTCTCAATCCTGATGATGCAAAGGCCGTGCGGGGGTTCTTCGCTCTAGGGCCAGTCGAACGCGAATTGTTGAAACACCTTGTGGAGATTGGCAAAGATAGGGGGGTGCCTGAGGATTCACTTGAAAATCTTGCCTCTCGGCGCTTTATTCTGGAAAACAACGACGGTTTGCGCTCAGTTGTGAATCGCCTGCGCGCCGGAGGGTTCGTCGAGGAAACAGGCGGCATGGTTAGATTAGCGCTTGCCGACCCCCATTCCGTTCTGAGTGTTCTCTTATACGGCGATGCCCAGCAGCGAGAAGTGCTGGAGCGACTC
>JAIVGT010000398.1 GCA_020201485.1 Halobacteriales archaeon | reverse complement strand
GCCCTGCATGACGTTCGGGCCGCGCGCCAGGATCTCCCCGTCCTCCTCGATGCGCACCTCGACGTTCGGGATGGGCTTGCCCACCGTGCCCGGCCGCCAGGCATCCAGGCAGTTCACGGCGATGACCGGGCTCGCCTCCGTCAGGCCGTACCCGCCGAGGATGGGCAGGCCGACGGCGGTGAAGTTCCACTCCAGGTCCTCGCGGATGTGCGCCCCGCCCGTGACGAAGTACGCGACCTTCCCGCCGACGCGGTTGCGGATGCGGGCGAAGACGAGCTTGTCGAAGACGGCGTGCTGGAGGGCCAGGCCGAGGGGGGCCTTGCCGTGCTCGGCGCGCACGATGCGCGCGTGCTCCCGCCCCACCTCCATGGCGCGCCGGAAGATGCGCTCCTTGCCCTCCGCCCTCGCCCCGGCCTCGACCTTGGCCCACATCTTCTCGAACAGGCGGGGCACGGCGTTCATCACGTCCGGCTTCACCTCGAGCAGGTCCTCCGGGAGCTTCTCGATGCTCTCGGCGTAGGCCACGGCGCAGCCCTTGTACACCGGGACGAAGTGCCCGGCCATGCGCTCGAAGCTGTGGCTGAGCGGGAGGAAGCTGAGGAACACGAAGTCCTCGCCCAACGCGAGCACCTGCAGGGAGTCCACGACGTTGCTGACGAAGTTGCCGTGGCTGAGCATGACCCCCTTCGGCTCGCCCGTCGTGCCGCTCGTGTAGATGAGCGAGGCCAGGTCGCTGCCCCGCACGCTGCGCCAGCGCTCCTCCCACGCCCCGGCGTGCTGCGCGTCCCAGGCGCGGCCCTGGGCGTACGCCTCCTCCAGGTCGAGCACCTGCTTGCCCAGGCTGCCCCGCGTGGCCTCGATGCTGACGACGAGCTCGAGCTTCGTGCCCGGGACGTGCCGGAGCAGGGCCTCCGCTTGCAGGCGCGAGCCGCCGATGGCGACGCGCGCCCCGCTGTCGCGCAGGATGTGCTGCACCTTGTCGGAGGCGAGGGTCTCGTAGATGGGCACGCTGACCGCGCCCGCGTGCAGGCACGCCAGGTCGGCGATGGCCCACTCCGGGCTGTTGTGCGCGAGGATGGCGACGCGGTCGCCCTTGGCGATGCCCAGGCTGAGGAGGAAGCAGGACAGGTCGCGCACGTAGCGCGCGTAGCCGGCCCAGGTGATGGTGCGCCAGCCGGCGGCCGACTTGTCCTTGAGCGCGGGCTTCTCGGCGCGGCGCGCAGCCGTGCGCTGGAACATCTCCGGCAGGGTGGTCGGCTCGGGCATGCGCAGCGGGCGGCCAGCGGATGGGCCGGGCATGAAGGTTTGCGTCAGGCCGGGGCCGCGACCGGCTCCAGCAGCTTGAAACCCGCCCGGAACGCTCCCCCGCCGTGCTCACCCTGACCACCGATTTCGGCGATTCCCACTACGTCGGCGCGGTCAAGGGGGCCATGCTGCGCGTCCATCCCGAGGCGCGCATCGTGGACGTGACGCACGGCGTGCCCCGGCACGACATCCGCGCCGGCGCGTTCGCCCTGGCCGCAGCTGCGCCCCACTTCCCCGACGGCACCATCCACGTCGCCGTCGTGGGGCTGGATGCGGGAGGAGGTGAGCGGCACGTTCCACGCGCGCGACGTGTTCGGCCCGGCCGCGGCCCACCTCGACAAGGGGGCGAAGGCAGCGGAAGCAGGGCCCGAGGTGCGCGACGCGAAGTTCCTCGATTTCGGGCAGGGCCGCGTCGAGGACGGCATGCTCGTCGGCGAGGTCGTGCTCCTCGACCGCTTCGGCAACGCGGTCACGAACATCCCGGGCGCGGTGGCGCGCACGCTGCTGCGCGAGGGCGCGCTCGCCACGGTCGATTGGGCGGGCGGCGCGGTCGAGGCCCCGTTCCGCCGGGCGTACGGCGAAGTCGCCATGGGCGCACCCTTGCTCCTCGTGGGCAGCGCCGGCTACTTGGAGCTGGCGGTGCGCGAGGGCAGCTTCGCCGAGCGGAGCGGCTTGGAGCCGGGCATGCAGGTGCGCATCGGGCTCGGACCGTAGTCGAGCACGGATGCTTGGATTCCGTCACATGGAACGATATCGGACCCGTTCCCATCGGCACAACGCGGAGCTCCGCTGGGTTATCGATGACGGCCGAGAATGCGCCACAGGAAGACGTCCACTTGTCCGGAAACCATCACGCCTGAAGAGTCGGTCGAAATGCTTGTGATGTCAATCCCCTCCAGGCTGCTCCGGACCTTTCCGCGTGACGCCAGGA
>JAIVGT010000244.1 GCA_020201485.1 Halobacteriales archaeon | reverse complement strand
GGACGCAGGTGGACATCGCCGCGCCGGGCTACGGCATCCTGAGCACCTACTTCCGGAACGACAACGACACGACCACGCTGTCCGGCACCTCGATGAGCACGCCGCACGTGAGCGGCGCGGCCGCGCTCCTCTGGAGCAAGCTCACGAGCCTGACGAACCAGCAAGTGCGCGACGCGCTCGAATGCAGCGCGCGCGACCTGGGCGCGAGCGGCACCGACCCCCAGTTCGGCCACGGGCTGCTCGACGCCGCGGCGGCCATCGACGCGGCGCAGCAGGGCGGCTGCCCGGCACCGCCCCCGCCGCCCCCTCCGCCGCCCACGGGCAAGCCCGACCTCACGGTGAGCGGGCTGAACGTGACCGGCTCCGGGGCCACGCGGACCTTCGCGGCGACCCTGCGCAACCTCGGCCCGGGCCAGGCCAAGGGCAACATCACCTTGCGCTTCCGCGTGGACATGGCGCTGTTCAACGACAAGGCCGTGACCGTCGACCTCGCCCCCGGCGCGCAGCTCGTCGTGACGAGCAAGGCGTGGGGAGCCAAGGTGGGGAGCCACACCGTCCGCGCCCTGGCCGACGCCTTCAACCGGCTCGCGGAAGCGAGCGAGACCAACAACCAGCGCGACGCGTCGTTCACCGTGTAGCGACACGCTGAAGGCGCGGCCAGCCCTGCCGGCACCGTGGACGTGCGCATCGCCGGCGCGGCCATGACGCGCTTCGGCAAGCTCGAGGCCGACCTGCCCACGCTCGCCGCGGAGGCGGGACGCGGCGCGATGGGGCGCGAGGCTGCCGACCTCGTGCTCGTGGCCTGCATGGACCCGCAGGGCTTCACCGGCCAGGGCAACCTCGCGGTCGCGCTCGCCGAGCGGCTGGGCCTCGCCGGCACGCCGGCCATGCGCATCGAGACCGGGCCGAGCAGCGGCGCGGCCGCGCTGCACCTCGGGGCGATGGCCATCGGCGCGGGTCGGACGGAGCGCGTGCTCGTCGTCGGCTGCGAGAAGATGACCGCCTTGCCGGTCGAGGAGGCGACCCGCCTCGTGGCCGGGCTGACCTCGCCCGAGGAGCGCGCCCTGGGCCTGAGCATGCCGGCGCTCGGGGCGATGATGGCGCGGCGCGCCATGCACGACAAGCTGTGCACGCGCCAGGACCTGGCGCAGGCGAGCGTGTGGGCGCATGCGCAAGCCCTGAAGCACGAGCGCGCCCACCTGCGCAAGGCGGTCACGGTCGAGGACGTGCTGGCGAGCCCGCTGGTGGCCGATCCGTTGCGCACGCTGGATTGCGCGCCGATGAGCGACGGGGCGGCGGCCGTGCTCCTCACCCGCGGCCGGGGGCCGGTGCGCATCGCCGGCCTGGGCCACGCCACCGACCACCTCGCGCTCGCTGGCCGCGCCTCGCTCACCGGCTTCGCCGCCACGCGCGCCGCCGGGCAGCGCGCGCTCGCCGAAGCGGGCTGGGCCGCGCGCGACGTGCAGTACGCGGAGCTGCACGACGCGTTCAGCGTCGTGGCGTTGTGCAGCGGGCAGGACCTGGGGCTGGGCGGGCCGGAGCTGTGGCGGGGCGAGGGCGTGCCCGTGAACATGGGCGGCGGGCTGAAGGCGCGCGGTCACCCGGTGGGCGCGACGGGCGTGGCGCAGGCCGTGGAGGCGTTCGAGCAGCTCACGCATGCGGCCGCGGCGCGCGAGGTGGATGCGCGGCGCGCCCTGCTCCACAACATCGGCGGGCTGGGCAACAACGTGCTCGTCACGCTCCTGGAGGCGAGCTGATGGACGCGCAGGTGCTGACCTGGACGCGCATCGCGCGGCCGCCCGCCGGCTTCGTTGCCGGGCGCGTCGTGGTGCTCGTGCAGGCCGGGCCGGGGCAGCGTTATGCTGCATGGACCGCCGAGGCCGAGCCCCGTATCGGCCAGCTCGTGCGCCTGGCCCAGGTCGGCGCGGGCTGGGAGGCCCAGCCATGAGCGCGGCCGCGAACCTCCCCGTCGTGCGGAAGCTCTACGAGGCCTTCGCGAAGCGCGACGGAGGGACGATCCGTGCCTTGCTCGCGCCCGATTGCGCATGGCACGTGCCAGGACGGAGCGGCCTGGCCGGGGTCCATCGCGGGCCCGATGGCGTCCTGGCCTACTTCGGGAAGCTGAGTGAGCTGAGCGACGGGACATTCCACGCCGAGGTGCGCGACCTGGGCGCGAGCGACACCCACGTCTACGTGTCGGCGCGGGCCCGCGGGCAGCGCCTGGGGCGAAGCTACGACGCGACGTACCTCCTCGCGCTCCGCGTCGAGCACGGCCGCATCGCGGAGGCGAGGCTCTACAACGAGGACCAGCACGCGTTCGACGCGTTCTGGGCGTGAGGCACGTTCCTCGCGCGAGGCACGGAGCGCTCAAGCCCGGTCCCGGCCCAGCCTGCGCATGCGCCCCGGGCTGCTCGCCGGCTTGACGCTCCTCTGCCTGCTGCCCGTCGCGGCGGCCCAGGACGCGACGCTCTTCCCCCCACCGGGCCTCCAAGGCGCCGCGCTCGGACGCGACGTCGCGGAGCGGCTCGGCCTCGCGCCCGGCGATGTCGTGCTCGGCCCGGCGAACGCCACGGTCTCCGACCTGCCGAACGGCAGCCTCGCGGTGCGCGTCACGGGCGCGGACGGCGCGGTGTTCGAGCATGCGCTCCCGCTCGCGGGTCGCGACGGGCGCGTCCGGCGCGTGCCGCTGACGGCGCTGCCGGCGAGCATCGAGGTGCCCGGGGCTGCCGATGCGGTGCGCGTCGCGGCCCCGGTCGGCCAGATGCGGGAGAACGGCTCGTTCGCCGAGCGCGCGGAGCTGCTCGCGGAGCGCCTCGGCCTGCCCGCTGCGCCCGCCGCGGCGTGGACCGTCGGCCCGCCGGGCAATGCGACGATGCCCGTGTTCTCCGCCCTCACCGCCGACGGCCCGGGCGACGCGCCCATCGTCGAGGGGTCGTGCGTGTGCATCCTGGCCGAGCGCAGAGGCGATGCCGCGCCGGCCATCGGGTACATGCACGTCCTGTTCACGCCCGAGGGGGACATCGTCGAGCTCGGCCTCACCTCCTGGCTCGACGGCCCGCGGTCCGGGCTCCTCGGGCTCGCGGAGGCGGAGGGGCGCGTGCGCGAGCACTTGGAGGGGCACGGCAAGGACGTGCTCGACCTGCGCTTCAGCGTGGCATCGGTCGTGCCGGGCGAGAACCGGACGGTGTACGAATGGGAAGCTGACCTGCGCTTCACCGTCCCGCCCCAGGACGCTCCGCGTGAGCCGGGTGAGCCGAACGCCACGGAGGCGGAGCGCGAAGCGGAGGGCGAGGAGGCGGCGGACCGCGAGCTCGGCCTCGACCCCGACGCGCCGCGCACCTTCCTCGTCGAGCAGGACGCGCAGAGCGGCGAGGTCCTGGCCGTGACCGGCACGAGCCGGATGCTGGAGCCCGGCGAGCCGGACCACGAACCCGGGACGAGCGCCACGGCCGCCCCGGCCCACGCCACGCCGGGCTTCGAGCCCATCCTCATCCTCGCGCTCGTCGCGTTGGCCTGGCTGCGCCGCCGGTGAGCAGGGCTTATGGCGCGGCGCGCCGTGCGCTCCCTGATGAAGGCGGTCATCCCGGCGGCGGGCATGGCGACGCGCCTCCTCCCGGCGACGAAGAGTCAGCCGAAGGAGATGCTGCCCATCGTGGACAAGCCGGCCATCCAGTACGTCGTCGAGGAAGCGGTGGCGGCGGGCATCCGGGACATCCTCGTCATCACCGGCCGGGGCAAGCGGGCCATCGAGGACCACTTCGACCGCGCCTTCGAGCTGGAGGAGATGCTGCGCGCCAAGGGCCAGGAGGACATGCTGCGCGAGGTGCGCCGCATCGCCGAGCTCGCGGACATGCACTACATCCGGCAGCGCGAGCCGCTCGGTCTCGGCCATGCCATCCTGCAGGCGCGCACGCACGTCGGGGACGCGCCCTTTGCCGTCCTGCTGGGCGATGACGTGGTGTTCAGCGACGAGCCGTGCATCCGGCAGCTCACCCGCGTGTTCCAGCAGCAGGGCGCGAGCGTCATCGCCGTGGAGCCCATCCCCCCCGCGCGCTCGGTCCTGTATGGCGTTCCCGCTTTGGGCAAGCGCGTGAGCCCCGGGCTATGGGAGATCACGGACGTCGTCGAGAAGCCCAAGCCGCGCGACGCCCCGAGCAAGCTCGGCATCCTCGGCAGGTATGTGTTCATGCCCGCGCTGTTCGGCGCCATCGAGCGCACGAAGCCGGGCAAGAGCGGCGAGTACCAGCTCGCCGACGCGCTGCGCGTGCTGCTCGAGGAAGAGAAGGTCTATGCGCTCGCCACGAAGGGGCGACGCTACGACCTGGGCGACCGGACGGAATGGCTCAAGACCAACATCGAGGTCGGGCTCATGCGGCCGGACACGCGCAAGGCCCTGCTGCCGTTCGTGCGGGCCATGGCGAGGAAGCCGCCGAGGCCGTTGCGCTGAGGCACCGCGCTTCGTGCCCGCCAGCTTCTTGCCCCGCAGGTCGAGGAAGGACCATGCCCCGCCCCGAGAAGCGCATCGAGGACGAGCGCGAGCGGTTGGAGGACGCGGTCGAGCAGGCGAACGAGCCGGAGCCGGCCTCCGTGACGCACACCGACCCGAAGCGCCCGAGCCTCAAGCGCTGAAGCCGCGCACCGCGGTCGCGACCTGCTCCACATCGTCCCGCGTGAGCTGCGGGAACATCGGCAGGCTCAGCACCTCCTTCGCGCACCGCTCCGCCTCCGGGAACGCGCCCGGGCCATGGCCGAGGTGCTTGTACGCCGGCAGGAGATGCGCCGGGCTGGGATAGTGGATGACCGTCCCCACGCCCTGCGCGTGCAGGTGCTGCTGCAGCGCGTCGCGCTCCGTGTGCCGCACCGGGAAGACGTGGTACACGTGCCCGCCCCAGGGCTGCTCCTTCGGCACGGTCAGCCCGGGCAAGGCTTGCAGCAGCTCGCGGTAGAGCGCGGCGTGCCCGCGCCGGAGCTGGTTCCAGCGGTCGAGGTGCTCCAGCTTCACGTTGAGCACCGCGGCCTGCAGCGGGTCGAGCCGGCTGTTCAGCCCGACCTCGAGGTGCACGTACTTCTGCGGCGAGCCGTAGTTGCGCAGCACGCGCAGCCTCTCCGCGAGCTCGGCGCGGTTCGTCGTGATGGCCCCGCCGTCGCCCCAGGCGCCGAGGTTCTTCGCCGGGTAGAAGCTGAAGCAGGCCGCGTCGCCCCAGCTTCCCACCGTCTTGCCCCGGTAGGGCGCGCCGTGCGCCTGGGCGGCGTCCTCGACGAGGGCGATGCCCTTCCGGTCGCACAGCTCGCGGAGCGGGGCGAGGTCCACCGGCTGGCCGTACAGGTGCACGGGCAGGAAGGCGCGCGTGCGGGGCGTGAGGGCGCGCTCGTAGGCCTCGCTCGCCGGCCAGAAGCTGCCGGGGGCGTTGTCCACGAGGACCGGCTTGGCCCCGCAGCGCGTGATGCCGTCGAGGGTGGCGACGAAGGTCCACGCGGGCGTGACGACCTCGTCTCCCGGCCCGACGCCGAGCGCGCGCAGCGCGAGGTAGAGCGCGTCGCCCCCGTTGCCGACGCCGATAGCGTGCTGCGCCTCGCAGTACTCGGCGAAGTTGCGCTCGAAGCGCTCCAACTCCGCGCCCAGGATGAACGCGCCCTGCTCCGCCACGCGCCGGGCCGCCTCCAAGCAAGCGGGTCCGACCTCGGCGTACTCCCGCTTCAGGTCCACGAGCGGGATCATGGCCCACCCTTCGCGCGCTCCTCGACGTCGCGGTCCTGCAGCTCGGCCACGCGCTTGATGACGCGCGCCGGGTTGCCCACGGCCACCACGCCATCGGGCAGGTCCTCGACCACGACCGCGCCCGCGCCCACGACGCTGCCCGCGCCGACGCGCACGTAGGGCAGGACCGTGGCGTTGCAGCCGAGCTGCGCGCCCTTGCCGATGCGCGGCCCGCGCATGAGCTCCTTGCTCTTCGCGCTCCCCGGATGCAGGTCGTTCGCGAGCACGACGCCCGGGGCGAGGAAGCTCGCGTCCTCCAGGACCGTGCCCTGGCTCACGAAGCAGTTGCTGTGCACCTTGACCCCGTTGCCGATGGTGCAGCCGTAGTCGATGACGCTGCCGTTCCAGGCCCGGAAATCGTCGCCGATGCTGCACTGCTCGCGGAGCACGACGTTGTGCCCGGTCTCCAGCCCTGCTCCGATGCGGCTGCCGGCGTAGATGACCGTGCCGCTGCGGATGCGCGCCCGCTCGCCGATGTGCAGGTCGAGGACGGGCACGGTGCGGCTCGGCTCGTAGCCGAGGATGACGCCCGCGTCCAGCTTCGCCCCCGGGCCGAGGTGCACCCAGCTCGGGAGCGGGCTCTCCGGGAAGCCCGCCGTGCCGCGGACGAACTCGGGACCGGTCGGGTGCTTCGTCACACGCTCACCTTCTCCTGCGTCCCCTGCTTCAGGGCGCGCTGCAGCGCTTCGAGGATGCCGACCATGCGCAGGCCCTCCTCCGCGCCCGTCCGCGGCCGCTGGCCGGTCCCGACGCACTGCACGAAGTGGTCGACCTGCGCGCGCAGCGGCTGGCCCTTCGACACGGCCGCGGCTTGCGTCTCGGG
>JAIVGT010000243.1 GCA_020201485.1 Halobacteriales archaeon | reverse complement strand
GCCCAGGCCCAGGCGAACGGCGCGGTCGCGCAGGCCTCGCAGAGCGACGCCGGCGCGAAGCTCGACTACGGCATCAAGGGCAACGCGGACGGCAGCTACGACGTCGTGCTCGGCGGCGACTACGCCGGCAGCGCGGCCGGCATCGCCGGCCTGGACGCGGGCAAGGGCGTCAGCCAGCACGTCGACGTCGGCAGCCACACGGACGAGGTCAACGACCTCGGCGCGCAGCTCGAGGCGGCCCTCAACGGCGCGCTCGACAGCATCGGCGGCCTGGTCAGCAAGCTCCAGGTCAGCGCCGACCTCGGCCTGAAGGGCGCGGCGAACGCCATCGGCCAGATGGGCGTGGACATCGCCGGCATCTTCAGCACGAAGCAGGCGGCCCAGCTCGTGAGCCTCGACAGCATCGACGCGGCCCAGCACGTCGAGACCCCGGCCCTGGCCATGCCCCAGGCGCACCTGGACATCCCGGATGTCGAGGTGCCGGACCTGGCGGTGGACCAGAGCGGCGAGCTGGCCGCGAGCGCGAGCGCCATCGCCGACGGCGCGGTGCACGGCCCCTGAGCTGAGCCCATGGACATCGCCGGTCCCTACTGGCAGCAGGACCCGAAGGCCCTGCGTCAGGCGGCGCGGCTCATGGGGATGCGAGGCCGCTGGGAACAGCGCCTCGTGCCGCAGCAGCCCCGTCGCCCGTGAGCGGCCCGCTCGAGGCCGCTCGCGTTTTTCTCCTTGTCGTCTGCTCTCTCTTTGCTCGTCGTCTGTTGGTTCACTAGGCCCCGGGACCGCCATCCTGAACGTACACCGTGATTGGCTGTTCAGGCGGGTTCTGGCTTCCGAGCACGGAATGTTGTTTGCGCTGGCAAAAACTGGGACATATGCGCGGCCGTCAGCGCCCAACGTTGCCGAGATCAACTCTCCGCACAGCGTGCTGACGGGACCTGCGGTTACTTGGCTCCAATCCGAGAGGCTGAGTTGCCCACCGTTGAGACCTAGGTGGGCTGCGTAGAATGTTACGCTATCATCGCAGTGATTGACAGGCCCCATACCAAACATGACCAGAACGGCGTTGGCGTGCGGGTTTCCGGACATCCACATCCATTCGATGACCTGGCTTGTCGGCACCGAGCTGTCCACGTTCAACGTCGTCGGCGCGCTGAAGTGGGCGAGATCCTGCGAATAGGCCGCGATGAACGATCGGTCGCCCGGCGTTCCTGCGGCAAAAAGGGTGCCAGTCTTGTTGAATGCAACCCAGCCCATGTTGAAACTGCACGCGCCGTTTTCGAGTGGAAACGCAGTGACGCTTGCAAGGGCCGAGGGGTTGGTCCCGATGACGACTTGAAGGTGGTGTGGCACATTTCCGGGAGGCTGGAGTTGTGGGACTGCAAACACGCCGTCCATCCTCGCCGCGGGCGGCCCGGATGTCAGGCCCTTACCTGCACACATGTTCCAAACTTTCATGTGCGATACGGAATCGTATGTCCCAACTTGAAGAAACATTGAATGGAGTTCGTCAGCAGGGTCAGCCCCGTTATTGACCATGACGAGCTTGTTTCCGCCTGCGTAGGCAAGCCAAGGTCTATCGACGATGCCGGTGCATTGAGACTGAATATTTGCGGCTGGGTCCCAAGCATTCGGTTCATAGTCGCACTGAACAATGCCAGTGTTGCACCAATGATACAACGCGAAATAGGAGGTTGTCGTGGGCGGTCCATTGTCGAGCATCCATGAGTTGCCGTTTTCGTCCGCGACGATTGCACCTTCATCGCCAGGCTCGTTTTGCCCCGGTGGGAGAGAGCTCCATGTCGCTCCCCCATTGGTTGTGATAAATGCGGGCGCCCTCGAGGTTGCATCGGCGAGAACATGCGCTGACAATTGGATGATGCCATTACCTCATGGTGCGGCAATGGGTTCTGCAAGATGCTCGTAGCCAGCATCATATGCAGTCACGCTGTTCACAACGTAGCCGTGGAAGGTCATGACCCCGCCCGTCGCTCCTGCGGGCAGCGCCAAGATGAGGAGGAGAATTGCGGCGAGGTGTCGAGACCGTCCATCCACGCCGGTTCGGGACTCCACGACGCCATAAGTAGCGCGTTGTCACCGAGGTGAAGAAAAGTGCGCATCAGAAAAGAAGTTCGTCCGAAATCGTTGATTGGCCGATGCACGACTCATCGAAATCAAGCCCAAGAATTCCTGGCAAATCAGAAACCCCTCCACGCTGGAGGCCGGCTTGACCGTTTGTTTCGAAATAGACCCACGTCCCGTCTCCGTGGACAACCCCGTTTCGGATAGGCAGACCGAAAACGTCGCCATCCGGTCGATCATCAATGTAGATCATTTGCGTGTCGTGACCGCTGGGCGTCACAATCGGAATCGGGAGGAGGACCGACTTGACATCGACGAATCTTAGGCAGGATCCGGAGGCTCCGCCCGGGACTCCAGCGACCATGCCAGAAAGCAAGAGGAGGATGATTCCCGGCAGTATCGTCGAGCGCATGGACGTGACGCGCAGGCCGTGCTTGGGCAAGAATATTGCTCCCGAGACGGGCGTCGGCTACGGGCGAGACCCTGGAGACCTTCGTCACTTCCAGATGGTGACCTGGGCGGGCGAGGGGCCGCCTTTGCTCAGCGCCTACAAGGTCACGCCCGGCACCATGCCGAGCTTCAGCGCGAGGTAGACGGCGGCGATGATGGCGATGAGGACGATCCACTTCATCATCTTCAGGAAGATGAGCGCGGCCAGGATGACCAGCAGCACGAGCAGCGGGCTGAAGCCGAGGATGTCGAAGCCGGCCATGGGCCGGGCATGACCCCGGCCCTTGAAGCCCTTGTCGGCTCACGCCTTCGCCTGGGCTTCCTTCTGCGCTTTCATCGCCGCCGCCTTCTCCAGCGCGGCCTTCTTGCGCGCCTCCAGCTCCTCCGGTGTGAGCTTCGTCGGAGGGGACGGGGCGGCAGCGCCCGGAGGGACAGCAGCGCCAGCCGCCGCGGCCGGGGCCGCAGGCGCAGCCGGCTTCGCCGCCGGTGGGGCCTTGGGCTTCTCCTGGCCCTTCATGAGCTCCTTCGCGCAGTCGTTGCAGAAGTTGCGCCGGCGGCCCTCCGATTCGAGGCGGTACTTGACCTCGTAGGAGAGGATGACCCGGCCGCACTTCTCGCACAGGAGCATCGCCCGGCGATGGGGCAGGCTGGCTTGAAGATTTCGAGGAGAGGGAGCCCGCCGGTGGATGCGCCGGCGGGCCGAGGGAGGCAACGGTGGGCGGAACCCGACCTGTGCCGGACCTGCGATGCGGGCCGCGGATGATGGAGCTTGCCTGCAACCCCAGGCCGTGGCGCTCAGCGCTGGCGCGGCGCGGTGCCCAGCCAGAGGTCGCGCAGGTCCGCGGGCAGGGCGCGCTGCACGAGCACGTCCGCCTCCGGGAGCTGCTGGCGGAGGACGGCGAAGGTCGCCTGGACGTAGGCCTGGGCGCGCGACGTGTCGCGCACGCCGAGCCGGTCGGCGACGTATTGCAGGAACTGCTGCCGGGTGAACTTGCTGAAGGAGCCGCGCTGCGCCTTGAGGTCCTCGCCGCCGTGGGCGAACAGGCGCCGCAGGTCGGACGGGAGGGCGTCGGAAAACTGCTGCGCCTCCGCCTCGGGCATGCGCAGGTGCAGCGCCATGAGCGTGGCCTCGGCGATGCGCGTCGCGGGCTCGACCTCCACGCCGAGGCGGTCGCAGAGCGCCTGGTAGAACCGTTCGGCTTCCATGCCCGCGAACCTCCCGCTGGCCCGCTTGAAGGGCTTGGGACGAAACCCGTCAGCCGCGCGCTTCCTCGCGCAGGGCTTCGAGCCCCTGCAAGGCACCGCCCAGACGCCCCTCGGGCACGAGGAGGTGGTCGGTGTCGAAGCTGCTCAGGCAGGCGCACGGGATGCCCCGTTCGGCGAGTGCGGTCGCCAGCTCGGCAAGCACGCCGTACACTTCCCACGGCACCTGCGCGTCGAGGGTGACGAGCTTCCAGCCCTCCGTGACGCGGGCGTGGGGGAACTTCGCCGCGACGCGCTGCCAGTCCTGCTCGGGCAGCACGTAGGTCACCCGGTCCCCGGTCTGCACGGCTGCGCCCCACGCGCCCAGGCTCACGACCGTGCTCTGCTCGCTCGCCGGCACGCCCACGATGCAAAAGCGCTGCGGGTGCACGACGAACTTCGCCTCGGCGAGCAGCTTGCGGAGCCGCGGGTGCACGGGGCGGCATCGCCTTCGGGCACATCAAGCCGTGCCGTGGCCGTAATCCGGGAACAACGCGGGCTTCGACCGGCAGAACTGCTCGCACGTGAGGAGGAGCGTGGCGCGCCCGGTGAGCTCGCGCACGATGCTCGGCGTGTGCAGGCGCAGCAGGTCCGCGTCCTCGGTCAGGATGCCGCCCAGCCCTGGGTGGTCGAGCAAGGCCTGGACCAGGCTCAGGTCCCGGAGCGAGGCCCGGTCCTCCACGTCCTCATACGCCGTCGTCAGCCGCGCCAGCTCCAGGAGCCGCGGGTGCAGCCTTCCCATGTCGACCTCGAACGTCTCGAACTGCCCCGGGAGCTGGTAGGCGTAGTGCAGCTCCTCCAGGATGGGCCGCGTGGTCGCGAGGCGGTAGCCGCGGCCGGCGCGCTCCAGCACGAGCTGGCACTGCCGCCATTGCCAACGCTCGGCGTTGATGAACACGCTGGCGTCGCACAGGAGCACGAGGTGCGCCTGCTGCAGGGGCGCTTCCTTCACCAGCTCCAGCGCCGGCATGTGCTGCGCCTTGCACGCGACGAGGTTGCCGCCGATCTTCTTGCACCACACCGGCTGGCCCTTCCGCTCGTGCACGAGGAAGACGGTGGCGCTGCCCCGCTCCTTGCACACCGGCACCTGGGGGCAGCCGGCGCAGGCGCCGGGCTCGTACACGGGCACGTCGCGCGCGACCGCGCCCGCCCGGGCGTCCGGCTCCCGCACGAGCTGGATGGGTCGCACGCGGGGCCAGGGCGCGGCCTCCCAAAAAGGGATGCGGAAGGTTCGCCTTCCTGGGGGCATGGTCCCGTGCGTGGTCCTGGCGGCGGGGGCGAGCACGCGCATGGGCACGCCGAAGGCGCTCCTCCGCCAAGGCGGCGAGACGGCGCTGGCGCGCATCATGCGTGTGGCGAAGCTTGCCGGCTGCGCGCCGGTCATCGTCGTCGTCGGTGGCGACGCCCACGTCGCGGAGGAGGCGGAGCGGACCGGGGCGCAGGTGCTGAACAACCCGCATCCGGAGCAGGGCCGGACGGGAACGTTCCAGCTCGGCGCGCGCGCGGCGGGTGGGGAGCGCGTCCTGGTGTGGCCCGTGGACCGGCCGAGCGCGGCCGAGGCCACGGTGCGCGCGCTGCTCGCCACGCCCGCGGACGTCGTCCTGCCCCTGAGCGGCACGCAGCACGGGCACCCCATCGTGCTCGGCGGGGAGGCGCTGCGCGAGGCCTTGGCGCTGGCCGCGGACACGCCCCTGCACGAGGTCGTCCACCGCGACCCGAAGCGCGTGCGGGAGGTGCCGGTGCCGGATGCGGGCGTGCTGGTGAACCTCGACACGCCGGGCGCGGCCGTGCGGCACGGGTGGGGCTAGGCCTTGCTCCAGGATGCAAAAACTCCAGGAAAGAGTTAAGGACGGTCAGACACGTCCGTCGCGCATGCGTTACGCGTTCGCCTTGGTGGTGGCCCTCGCCGGCTTGCCTCTTTCTGTAGCAGCCCTTCCCTCAGGACTTGTCCTAGCCGGACATGCAACGCGAACAACGTTCAACACCACAGACCCGCCCTTGCTTCCGTGCCTTGCGTTCGACGGCGAAACAGTCGGAGGAAGCATTGAACTGGGCTACCAGGGAGCTGCGGCTAGCTGGGTGTTTAGTGGAGAGGCTTCGGGTGGTCTCTGCGTGAGCAGCCACGCTTGCGTTCTCGCCGTGTCACCCGGCGTTTGTGAGGCCTACCCCCCATTCACTTACGTGAGCGATTGGACGCTCGAACGGAGCGCGTCGGGTGGGTATCACTTCCATGCGCTCGTCTGGTCGAACCCGGCGCTGAACTACGAAATCATCGACGGCACCCTCGTCGAGTAGCGGCCAGCTGATACCATGCCATATAGAACCTCCAAACTGCCTACCGGAAAGGTCGAGGCAAACCTGTGTGTGCTTCCAACCACCAACACGATCCTAGCAGAGGGAGGGGGGAACTGTGGCCTTGGTCTTTGGCGAAGCACGGATCTTGGCCTAACGTGGAGTCGAGCGGGCATCTTGCCAACATTGCCCGGAATCGATCCTGAGATTGTCGCTCGTCTTACAGGACCTGGATGTGTGATTGAAGGAGAGTTGGCCTGTTTTCCGAACGGGGTTGCCAATAACGTCACAAACCTCGTCGCGGCCGGCCTTTCGGGACAGGGCGCTGCCGACGGCACCTCTTGGCTTTCAGCGCCTCACCCGTGGCCACACGACGGCTTGACTCGACCGTTCACCACGATTGGTGCTGCCGCGCCGTTTCTCTCAGCGCTCGGGACGTATCAGTTCATCAAGCGGGCAAGTCTCGGCCCCGCTTCGCTCTACCTCGGCCAAGTCGGTGTAGGATTGTCGCTTGGAGGAATAC
>JAIVGT010000190.1 GCA_020201485.1 Halobacteriales archaeon | reverse complement strand
CCGAGACGGACAGCTACAACACCATCGCCGAGTACGTGACCGTCGAGTACGCCGCGAACGACAAGGGCCGGAGGCACCTCAACGACGCCGTCGCCTCCCTGCCCGCCGACCTGCAGCACCGCGTCGCCCTGGGCGAGGTGCAGCGCGACGGCCGGGCCTGGAAAGGCTCGTTCCGCGTGCAGGGCCACGGCGGCCATGGCGGGTATCCGCACCGCTTCGACAACCCCGTGCCCTACGCGTTGCAGGTGCTGCGCGCGGTCGCGCGGTACGCGCACGACCAGGGCACAGGCGGCCTGGGCCTCGACATGCGCCTGCCCCCGGAGGCCGATCCCATGGCCGGCTTCCACCAGCTGGAGCGGCACATCGAGGCGGTGAAGGCGAAGACGGTCCCGGAGGCGCGCTTCGTCCTGCCCGACCACGGCGTGCGGCCCGGCTACTTCCTGCCCCCGACGGACCCGGGCGTGAAGCTCCTGCAGCAAGCGGTGGAGGGCGTGACCGGCCAGCCGGCGAAGGTCATCGGCGAGTACGGCGGCACGGACGCCAGCTTCTTCAACAGCATCCACACCCCGAGCGGCAAGCCGATGCGGGCCCTGCTCTTCGGGGCCATGGACCAGGAATCCAACATCCACTCCTGGAACGAGAACGCCAAGCCGGAGCTCATCGCGCAGACGGTGGACGTGCTGACGTGGATGGTGGAGCACTGGAAGGGGCTGTGAGGGCGGTACGAGCGGCACATTGATGCACCGCCGGCGCTGCTCCGCCCCGTGGACGGCGCGTGGTGGGCCGGCTATCTCGCATATTTCTTCGCGCCTCTCACCGTGCCGCTCGTCGTGACGCGGTGGCTCGCTGGAGGCGGGCGCGAGCGGACCATCGCCATCGTGGGCTTTTCCATCCCGGCCGTTGCGACCTTCGCCTTCGGCTGGGTGGACCTCGTCGGCATCGGCTTCCTCGTCCTGCCCTTCGGGGCGGCGATGGTCAGCGCGCTGTGCGGCCTGCCTGCGGGGGGCCGCGTCATGGGGCAAGTGGCCGGGACGCTCGGCATCGTGCTGCTCGTGCTCGGCTCGGTCATCCGAGGCGGGCCAGCGACGCTCGACGGCATCGCCCTGTGGGGCGTGTTCGCGGGGGCGTGCGCGGCAATGGTGATCGCGCCGCTCGCGCGCCGGCCGCGCTTCGCCCTAGGCCTCGCGGCGTTGACGGCGTGGGCCGTGGCGCTGGTCACGCACGAGGCCGGCTTCATGGCGATGTGCGTGCCCATCCTCGCCAGCCTCGCCTGGCTCGCGCCGAGCCTGCCCGCGCGGCGGCGAAGCTCTCCCGAGAACCTTGATTCCCGCTGAACCGCTCGCGCATCCGTGCTCCGCGTCCTCGCGCTCGCCGGTCTGCTCGCTGCGACGTCGCTCCCGGGCCTGGCCTTCGCCGCCGGTCCGTGCCAGAGCGGCGTCAGCCCGGTGGGCTTCTACAGCGTGTGCCTCCTGCAATACAGCAGTTCCGAGGCCGGCTGCGGGGGTTGCAGCTACCACTCCACGACGCACTCCAACCGCATCGCGGACGCCGGTATCTTGCGGCCCACGGAGGAGCACGTACGCGTACGCGAGCACGCCTTTCGGGCACGTGCTGGCCGGGCAGGGCGCGTACGCCTACGACGACGCGAGCGGCTACCCCTCCGACGGCGCGCGCACCGGCGTCGAGGCCAACGGCTTCTGGGCCGGCCAGGAGCGGTACGGCGAGGGCTGCTGGTTCTACGTGCTCGTGACGGGCGCGGACTGCGGACCGGTGCCGGGCGCGCCCATCCTGCCCGACATCCCGCAGCTGCCTCCACCGCCGCTCTGACCCGCGTGGGGAGGACCCGCTGCCCCTAAGCTGGAGCAACCGCTACGGAGGGGCGTGGCCACGCGTCGGGTTCGTATTGACGAGGACGACAAGGTGCTCCTGGAGAAGCTCCGATGCGCCCTCGGCGATGCGAGCGGCGACAAGCCCACGCAGCAGGAGACGCTCGGAGCGGCCCTCGCGTTCGCGTGGCGTCGCCGCGACGAGTTCGTCAGCGAGTCCGCGTGGAAGCCGTTGACCGCCCGCCAATTCCAAGCCTGGATCGATGACATCGAAGGCTCGGAAGGATTCGAGGCCACTCCACCGGACCAGATCGACGACATCGCTTACGGGGACGGATGACGGTCGTCGGAACACTTGGCCCTCGCAGCTTCGTGAACCCTAACGACCCCTGCATGCACGTGGCGCAGCTTTCATGCGCCGCTGCGCGGCCGGGGAGCTTCGGGGGACCCCGCCCGATGGGCGCTCACAGGACGAGCTCGTCCGGGTTCGCGCCGGCGCAGGCGGCGAACTCGGAGTCGTTCTCGCCCGTGAGCGGGGTCGTGGGCAGGCTGCTGTGCCCGCCGCGCTGCAAGCCGGGAACTCCGTTCGTCTCGAAGTAGAACCACGTGCCGTCCCCGCCGATGGCGCCCAGCAGGAAGTTGCAGTCGACAGGTCCGAGGGGGCATTGGAACGACCGGTCGTCGATGTACGCGCCGGAAGCCATGTGCCCCCCTGGTGTGGGGACCTCGACCGGGAACGCCACGTATTGCAGGCCGATGTACCATCCGGGCTGGCACGGCCTCGCCGCGCCCGCCGCCGCCGCGAGCAAGAAGAGGATGCCGAGCAGGGCCAAGCCGCGCACGTACCGGCACTCGTCGCATCGCGCATGAAGCTTGCCTGCGCTGGCCAGCCAGGACAGAAGTCGAGGCTGTCCCCGTCCGGCCAAGGCCGTTCCCACAAGCCCTCAAGACCCCACGCCGCCATGCGGGCGCATGCAGCCCGAGCAGGCCCTGCAGCGGTTGACGAGCGCCGGTCTCATCGAGCGCGAGGGCACCGGCTGGGTCACGACCGACAAGTGGGAGCGCGCCCTGATGAAGGCCGAGGTGCGCATGGTCGAGTTCGCGGAGGGCGTGGACGACCCGCGCCTGCCCATCAGCTACGCCCTCGTGGACGTGTTCGGCGCGCGCCTGCCGGAGGACGACCTGGAGGCGCTCATCGACGCCATGGTCCCGCTGGAGATGCACGAGGAAGGGGAGCTGGAGCTGGAAGAGGAAGAGGCCCCCTAGCCCGACTTCCGCGTCTTCGCCCTCGCCTCGCCCCCGTCGGCCTGGGTCACGGTGAACTCGTTCCCGTCCGTGTCGGCGAAGCGCGCCAGCACAGCGCCTCCTTGCTTCGCCGGCTCGGCCATGATGCGCACGCCGCGCTGCTTCGCCTCCCTGCACCAGGCCGCGACGTCCTTCGTGGCGAAGTCGATGCCCGCGCGCGCGCCGAGGTGGGCCAGGTCCGCCTCGTAGTCC
>JAIVGT010000050.1 GCA_020201485.1 Halobacteriales archaeon | reverse complement strand
TTTGTGCAGTCCTCACTATCGAGCGGACCTGTCAAGGGCGTGCTTAGGAGACTGCTTGACCCGCCTCTCTGGAGCCCGAGACGCCCATTGGTTTCGAAATAGACCCATGTCCCATCGCCATTGACCAGGCCGCTCCTTACAGGGGTGCCGAGGAATTGTCCATCCGGGCGGTCATCAATGTAGACCATATTTGAAGTGCGTCCTCCCGGCGTCGGCACCGACACAGGCAACGCTACCACGGTGATGGAAACGACACGGTCACAGGAGTACGGGTTCCGAGTGGACCAAGGGCGGCAGAACTACCATGGCGGCAACAAGTAACAACACGACTTTATGCACGAAGAAAAGCGCCTCACCCAAACAAGAATCTTATGCCCGAACCATGGTCATGAGGGCCCGAGCCGTGCCAGCAGCTCCTCGCGCACGACCTTGCTGATGAGCTGCCCGTCCGCCTTGCCGCGCAGCTCGGCCATCGCGTCGCCCATGAGCGGGCCCATCGCGCGCTCGCCGCGCTCCTGCACCAGCTTCGCCTGCCGGTCGAGCAACGAGCGCACGGCCTGCCGCACCTGCTCCTCGCCCATCGCGCCCAACCCGATGCGCCGCGCCGCGTCCCGCGCGCTCCCACCGCGCTCCGCCATCTCCTGCAGCACGCGCGGCAAGGCCTCCTTGGCGTACACGCCCTGCTTCACCGCGAGCAGTGCGTCGAGCAGCATCGCCTCGCCGACCCGATGGTGCGCCTCGGGCACGAGCTTGTCCAGCTCCGGCAGCGTCTGCAGCAGCACGCGCGCCACGAGCTTGTCCTGCTCCTTGCCCAATTCCTTCACCAAACGCTCGAACAGCGGCCCGTCGCCGGCGCGGACGAGCGTGTGCACCTCGTCCTTGCCCACGCTGTACTCCTTCGCCATGCGCGCCTCGCGCGCCGGCAGCAGCTCGGGCAGGCGCTGGCGCGCCTCGGCGATGCGCGCCGCGGGCAGGGGCAGGGGCGGCACGTCCGTCTCCGGGTACATGCGCGCGCGCCCGGGCAGCGGCCGGGAATACTGGCTCGTGCCGTCCTCGAGCATGTCGCGCGTCTCCTCCGGCACGCCCTGCAGCGCCTTCCAGGCGCGCGAGCGCACCGCCTCCAACGCGCGCTCGGCCTGGCCGCGCGGGCACGCCACGAGCACGAACGCGTCGTGCTCCTGGCAGGCGAGCACGGCGCGCGCGTCCGCGACCTCGGCCTCGGTGATGCCGTAGCCGGGCAGCTCGTCGCTGTGGAAGATGCCCTTCACGCCCGCCGCGACGCGCGCGTAGTCCGCGAGCTCCGCGCCGAGGCGGGGCCAGCCTTGCGCCTTCGTGCCGATGAGGCCGGCGAAGCCCGGCAGCTTCAGCGCGAGCACGACGCCATTCGCCTTCAGCGCGCCCTGGACGATGCCCGCCTTCGTCGCCTGGAACCGGCTGGTGAGGTCCTCCAGGGGCATCTTCGCCACGGCATCGCTCCCCGGCCTTGCCTGGAGCTGCGCGCGCACCTCCAGCATCTTGAGCTGGCGCTCGACCTCGCGTTCCACCGCCGTCGCGAGCAGGTCGAGCTGCTGCACGCCCTTGATCTCCACGCGCGCCCCGCCGGCGATGCTCACGTTCAGGTCCTGGCGGATGGTGCCCAGGCCGCGCCGGACGCGCCCCGTGCTGCGCAGCACCATGCCCAGGTGCTCGGCGACCTGCCGCGCCTGCTCCGGGGTCTTGATGTCGGGCGCGGTCGCGACCTCGAGGAGCGGGATGCCCAACCGGTCGAGCCGGTACGTGACCTCGCCCGTCTTCTTCTCGACCGGGCGCGCGCTGTCCTCCTCCAGGCACAGCGTGTCCAGCCCGACCTCGCCGACCTGGCCGCGCATGGCGAGCATGGCGGTGCGCTGGAAGCCGGTCGTGTTCGAGCCGTCGATGACGAGCTTGCGCATCGTGTGCAGCTCGTCCACGGGCTGCATGCCGGTGAGCAGCGCGAACTGCAGGCCGACCTCGACCGCCTCGGCCGCGATGCGGTGCGGGGGCTCCTCGTCCATCTCCACCAGGCAGCTCGTGGCGTGCCCGGCGAGGTAGCGGAAGCCGAGCTTCTTCGCCGCCTCGGCCAGGGCAGCGGGGTCCACCTCGCCCAGCTCGCTCTGCGTCGGGCGCAGGCGGCGCGTGAACGCCACGCGGTGCTCGTCCTCGAGCGCGCTCGGGCAGCGGCAGAACAGCTTCGGCGTGTCGAGCTGCTGGTGGATCTCCAGCCCCACCTTCAGGCCGAGCTGCTTCCAGTCGCGCGCCATCAGCGCCCTCCGAAGCCTTCGACCGGGGTGCGCTCGTCCAGCTCGCCCGCGACCGGCTTCTGGAACATCTCCACGGCGCGCTCCGCGTCCTTCGCGTTGCCCAGGGCCCACATGAGCTTGCAGTAGGCGACCTCGGGCAGCATATCGTGCGCGGCGATGGCCCCGGCTTGCAGGAGGTCGCGCCCCGTGCTGTACACGTGCAGGTTCACCCGGCCGTTCAGGCAATGGCTGGCGAGGGCGACCACGACGCCCTTCTTCGTCAGCTTGCGCACCGTGGGCACGAGCCGGTTCGGGATGTGCCCGAGGCCGCTGCCGGCGATGACGATGCCCTTGCCCGCGGCGCGTTCGATGTGCTCCGGCCGCATGCCCGGGTAGCTCCAGACGAGCGCCACGTCCTCCTCGAACTTGTCCAGGAGCTGCAGGGCGTGCCCCGTCGGCGGGCGGGCGTGGGGCGCGAGCGTGACGCGACCCTCGTGCACGCGGCCGAGCGGAGGGCAGTTGACGCTCTGGAAGGCGTCGCGGCGGGACGTGTGCATCTTGCGCACGCGCGTGCCGCGGTGCAGGACCACGTCCTCGTCGCTCGTCGTGCCGTGCATGGCGACCGCGACCTCGCCGAGGTGGGCCTGCGCCGCGGCCTGGACCGCGCCCTGCAGGTTCATCGCCGCGTCGCTGCTCGGCCGGTCGCTGCTGCGCTGCGCGCCGACGACGACGCACGGTCCGGGCAGGCCCTGGAGCATGAAGCCGAGCATGGCGGCGGTGTACTGCATGGTGTCCGTGCCGTGGGGCACGACCACGCCGCGCGCGCCCTCCTGGAACGCGCGGTACACCTCGCGCGCCAGGACCTGCCAGTTCTCCGGGGCCATGTCCTCGCTGAACACCTGGAACACGACGCGGGGCTGCACGTCCGCGAGCTGGAAAACCTCGGGCACGGCGAAGGCCAGCTCCTCCGCGGTCGTGGCCGGATGCACCGCCCCGGTCCGGTAGTCCACGTAGCTGGCGATGGTTCCGCCCGTGCCGAGGAGGGTGACCTTGGGCAGGCCGCGGCTCGGCGGCAGGTCGCGGGCCACGCGGTCGCGCCTCGCCGCGCGCTGCACCAGGTCGAGCTCGCTCTTCGCGTCCACGTGCAGGCCGACGTTGTACCCGGACCGCATCTTGAGCGTGACGATGTCCTCGCCGCTGAAGTCGTGGTGGGGCATGAGCACGCCCTCCACGTCGCCCTTGGCGGAGCGCACGCGCACCGTGTCGCCGGCCTCCGCGCCCGCGTCGCGGATGAGCTTCTCGGCGAGGCCGCGGTAGGTCATCGGTGCCGGAACGCGGGCCCGGGCAAAAGCCTATGCCGGGCCGGGGACGAGCTTCACGCCCTTCGCCTTGCGGAATCCCTGGTCGAAGGTGGCGATGTGCGGGGCAGCCCGCTCCTTCGCCAGGCTCACCAAGGCCGCATCCGCCAGGCTCAGGTCGGAGCCGCGCTGCCCGGCGAACGACTCCCACGACTCGGGGAAGCGCGGGCTCGCCGGCACGACCTCGACCTCGGCGGATTCCAGGAGCTCGCGGCCGGCGTCGATGGCTTGGGCCAGGCCGAGCCTCCGGACCACGACGTTGATCGTCTCGAGGAAGACGTACTCATGGACGAGGAGCGGCGCCAAGGACATCACCTCGGGCCAAGCGGCGACGGCGCGTGCGTGATGGGCATCGCGCTTGTTCTTCCGTGCGACGATGAAGCTCGTGTCAACGACGATCATGCTTCGTCCCGTAGAGCACGTCATCGATCTGCTCGCTCAGGCGCTCCGTGCCCGGGCCGAAGTCCAGGACCTTGATGTCGCGGATGCTCCGCGTCTTGCGCTTCCGCCCCTGCGCGACGTAGAGCCGGATGGCCTCGCTCATGGCCTCGCCCACCGATTTGCCTTCGACGGCGGCGCGCGCCTTGAGCTGGCGGTACGCCTCCTCGTCGAGGTTCCGGATGGTCGCGTCCACGTTGTTTGACTTGTTTGCGAAGTATATCAAGTTTGCCCCACGCCGGTCCGGCAAGCTTGAAGCCGGACGAGCGACCATCGGGGGCCATGCGCGGCGAGGTGGTGTACTACTTCGTGTACGACCTCGGCGCGCGGGTCAACCTCGACCTCGTGAAGCGCGTGCTCGACGAGGTCCCCGAGTTCCCGGCGGTCAGCGTGCAGAAGGCCGCGCCGCGCTACGTGGAGCTGCCCCGTCCCCTCGTCGCCCGCTTCGACCCCATCGAGCTGGAGAGCACCATCGGCCCGCTGCGCGTCGAGGCCGTGGCCAAGGTGTTCGACATCGGCGCCGTGAGCCTGCAGTTCCGCGTGCCCTTCCAGGAGGCCGGCCTGCAGGACCTGCACAAGTACCTCAACCTGCAGGTCGTGGTGAACGGGGACAAGCTCAGCCTGCTCGACTACGCGGCGCGCTTCTTCCACCCCATCCGCGAGGGCCTGACCGGGGCGCTCATCGAGAAGTACTTCGTGCGCAGCGAGCCGGAGGAGTACACGGCCATCTGCGTGAACGAGAGCGACTACACGCCGAAGGACCTGCTCAAGGAGCACCGCCCGCGCCTCTCCGCGCTCCTCGCGAACGAGCCGCGCGCGGACAAGCTCAGCCAGCACGAGGTGGAGGACAACCTGAAGTTCTGGTACACGTACTACGACGACGACCTGGTCGTCGTGGACTGGGACTACGCCTTCGTCCTGGACAAGGAGCGCAAGTACGAGGACGCGCTGTTCGTCATGGAGCTGGCCAACGTGCAGCTCCTTGAACTACGCACCTACGACGCGTACCTCGACCGCATCCTGGAGAAGAGCTACACCGACCTGGAGCGGTTCGTGACGGGGAAGGGCCTGTTCGCCAGCCCGAGCGCGCTCATGAAGGAGCTGAGCGACGCGCGCATCGACCTCACGCGCGTCGCGGACAGCATCGAGAACATCGGCAAGCTGTTCGGCGACTATTACCTGGCGAAGATCTACCTCGCGCTCACGCACCGCTTCCACATCCCGCAGTGGGAGCGCGCGGTGAACGAGAAGCTGCGCACGCTCCATGAACTGTACGGCATGGCAAGCCACGAGGTGCAGGCCCGGCGCGGCCTGACGCTCGAGGTGCTCATCGTCCTGCTGTTCATCATCGACCTCGCCATCCTCGCGGTGACGCTGCGGTGAGGCGCGCGGACCGCGTGCGCGAGGGCATGGGCATCTTGCGCAAGGCGTACCCGGACGCGACCATCTCGCTCCGCTTCCGCAGCACCTTCGAGCTCGTGTGCGCCGTCGCGCTCAGCGCGCAGGCGACCGACGCGAGCGTGAACCTCGTCACCCCCGAGCTGTTCCGCCGCTGGCCCACGCCGCGCGCCATGGCCGACGCGCCCCTCGCGGAGGTGCAGCGCGTCATCCAGTCCATCGGCCTGTACCGGGGCAAGGCGCGCCGGTTGAAGGCGATGGGGCGCATGCTCGTGGAGCGCTTCGGCGGCGAGGTGCCGGGCACGATGGAGGAGCTGATGGAGCTGCCCGGCGTGGCGCGCAAGACGGCGAACGTCGTGCTCTGGAACGGCTTCGGGCGCAACGAGGGCATCGCCGTGGACACGCACGCGAAGCGCGTGGCGAAGCGGCTCGGTTGGACGCGGCACGAGGCCCCGGAGAAGGTGGAGCGCGACCTGGTGAAGGTCCTGCCGCGCTCGGATTGGGGCGACGTGACGCACCTGCTCATCGCGCACGGTCGGGCGGTGTGCACGGCGCGCCGGCCGGCGTGCGAAGCTTGCCCCCTGCTCAGCCTGTGCCCGACCGGGCCGCGCATCCTCCGGGAGCGCTCCCGGGCGCGCTGAAGGCTTCAAGCCCGCGGCGACAGCACAACGCTCGGCGCGAACTTCAGCACGAACGCGCGGCTCAGCGACGTGCCGTTCGACGGCACGGGCGGTTACCACCGATCTGGCAGCGGCACGGTGGGCGACTCCATGGGCCTCGCGGCGACGCGCGACGGCGTGCACGCCATCTGGGCGGACACGCGCAACCAGCGGAACGACCTGTTCAGCGCGTTCCTGCCGGGCTGAGACCCTTCGTCATGTACGGCCCGTCGCGCGCATATCCCAGCCGGGCGTAATAGCCGCGCACCCCGATGCCGCTCGTGACGCGCACGCGCGCCAGGCCCTGCTCGCGCGCGATCTCCTCGGCGCGCTGCAAGAGCTGCTTGCCCAGGCCGCGGTGCTGCACGTCGCCTGGCGCCCCGAGCGGCGCTTCCACGCCCAGCACCTTCAGCTCGCGCACGAGGAGCGCGTCGCCGTCGCCGGGAAGGCGCGCGCGCAGGAATCCGGCGAGCGCGTCGGTCT
>JAIVGT010000049.1 GCA_020201485.1 Halobacteriales archaeon | reverse complement strand
CGCCTGCGCCGGGCCGAGCTCGAGCAGGGCGAGGTAGGCCTTCGCCAGGTAGCCGCTGAGGCCGAAGTTCTCGAGCACGACGAGCGGTTCGTCCGTGCCGGTCGCCGGCTTGGCATCCTGGGGCGCGTCCATGCAGAACCCTCGAGTGACCCTTCCATGGGCGCTGCCGGTATAAGGTCTATCGTCGCAACGTCCGGTGCCTTTTCGCATCGCGGAAAGGTCCGCCGGCGGACCTTCGGCAAAGACGCGCTTCGGCGCGCGTGGCCCGCCCTCGCTCCGCGCGACGGCGCGCGGCTCGCGCGCGACGCGCGGCCCTTCGCCACGCACGCCAACATCCTCATAAGGGGCGCGCACCTACCCGCGGCTTGGGATGACCGCCCCGCCCGCGCAGGCCAAGGACACGGTGCCGGTGAGCATCGAGAACGTGCTCATGAGCAGCCAGGGTCCGGTCGTGCTCCTCGCGCCGGGCAACGGCGGCTTCCAGGGGCGCGTGCTGCCCATCTTCATCGACCATGCGCAGGCTCTCAACATCCAGATCGCCCTGGAAGGGGAGCTCAGCCCACGGCCGATGACGCACGACCTGTTCAGCACCGTGCTCAACGAGCTCGGGGCCATCGTGGAGAAGGTCGTCATCGAGGAGCTGGCGCAGAACACGTTCTACGCCAGCCTGTACATCGAGATCGAGCGCAACGGGAAGAAGGACACGAAGCGCTTCGACGCCCGGCCGAGCGACTGCCTGGCCCTGGCGGTGCGCGTGAACGCCCGCATCGAGGTGCGACGCAGCGTCATGGACCAGGCGAGCATCAAGCGCACCGACCTGGTGAAGGGCGAGGGCGAAGGGGACGAGCTGCAGAAGCCGGACTTCGACCCGGACGCGGACCTCGGCGTGAGCTTGTAGGGAAGCTCTAAGCCGCGCCAGAAACATCGGCGTCCCGGTCATGGGACTCGACCTCAGCGCGCTCGCTTTTGCTCAACGCAGGCAGCGGCGTCCTGTTCGCCGCGCTCGGCCTGTACGTCGGCCAGCGCCGGCCGCGGCGGCGCGGAAACCTCGCCTTCGCCGGCTTCGCCATCGCGTTCGGCGTAGGGCTCGTGCCCGACAACCTCGTGGACCCGTCGCAGGGGGACGCGCTCGCGCTCGCATCGGTCGTGGTCGAGGGGTTGCTGTACAGCGCCGCGGCGGTCATGTTCCTGCTGGTCGCGGTCCGGTTTCCGCGCGCGGTGGGACCATCCGAGCGTCGCCTGGTGTGGGCCGCGATGGTCCCCGGCCTAGCCGTGGGGCTGATCGGCTTGGTCGCGGTCGTGACGGACCTGCCGTCCGTCAGCCGTGCGTTCAGCGTTCCCACCTCCCTCGTGTCGGTGTTCTTCGTCGCCCCCGTCGCCTTCACGTTCCTCGTCGCCGGCCAGCTCTCCAGCGTGCTCCTCCTCGGCCTCCGGTTCGCCCGGGCACAGGCAGGTCCGGACCGGCGCGCGTTCGGGCTCACGGCGGCTGCTCTCGTGCTCTACCCGGGCGCGCTCATCGGGGACGGCATCATCGCCCTCCCGCACACGACGTATTTCATCCTGACCACGGCCGGGCAAACCGTGCTCCTCGCGGCCTGCGTCGTGGCCTGGCTGCGCAGCGCCGCGCGCACCCAGGGCCCCGATGCCCGGCTCGCGCGCAACCTCGTGCTCTTGATGCTGGCCGTGCCGCTGCTCAGCATGCTCATCGACGTTGCCGTCGGGCCGCTCGCCCTCCGGGTCGGTCCGCCGCAGTTCGGCATCGCGCGCACGCTCGGCGTCCTCGTCCTCGCCTATGCCATCCTCCGCCACCAGCTGCTCGGCATCGACGTGCGCGTGAAGTGGACCCTGCGGCAGAGCACCGTGGCGGCCGCGTTCATCGGCGTGTTCTTCGTGGTGAGCAACGGCGCGCAGACGCTCTTCCAGAGCACGCTCGGGCCGTACCTGGGCATCGCCGCCGCTGGGCTGCTCATCTTCGCCATCGCCCCGCTGCAGCGGGCGGCGGAGCGCCTGGCAGACGCGGCGATGCCGGGCGTGAAGCCGGCGGGCGACATGGGGCCCGACGAGCGGACGCGGGCGTACCGCGACGCGGCACGCGTGCCGTGGGCCGACGGGGCCATCAGCAAGGACGAGCGCGCGTTGCTCGACCAGCTCCGGGAGACGTTCGGGCTCAGCTACGAGGAGGCGGCGCTGCTGGAGCGCGAGGGGGCCAAGGCGTGAGGACAACCTTCTTGGTCCGGCACAGGCGTGCGCGCGCGTGACCGAGCTCCGCGACTTCCGCCTGCAGGACGCGCGCCTGGCGAAGCGGGTCCACCTGTTCCCGGAATCGGTCATCCGTGAGATGACCCGGCTCAGCATGCTGCACGGCGCGGTCAACCTGGCGCAGGGATTCCCCGACTGGAACCCGCCGCCGGAAGCGCTCGAGGCGGCCAAGCGGGCGATGGACGCGGACCGCAACCAATACAGCGTGACGTGGGGCGCGCCGGAGCTGCGCCAGGCCATCGCGGACAAGGTGCGCTGGTTCAACGGCATCGAGGCGCACCCGGACCAGCACATCACCGTCACGTGCGGCAGCACGGAGGCGATGATGGCGGCGATGCTCGCCGTGGTCGACGACGGCGACGAGGTCATCGTCTTCGAGCCGTTCTACGAGAACTACGGCCCGGACGCGGCGATGAGCGGGGCGAAGCTGCGCTTCGTGCGCCTGCGCCAGGAGCACGGCTGGACGTTCGACGAGGAGGAGCTGAAGCGCGCCTTCGGCCCGCGCACGAAAGCCGTCATCCTCAACACGCCGAACAACCCCGCGGGCAAGGTCTTCACCCGGCCGGAGCTCCTGCTCATCGGCGACCTGTGCGCGGAGCGCGGCGCGCTGCTCATCACGGACGAGATCTACGAGCACATCCTTTATGGCGGGCGGGAGCACGTCGCGCCCGCCACGCTGCCCGGGCTGCGGGAGCGCACCATCATGATCAGCGGCGCGAGCAAGACGTACAGCATGACGGGCTGGCGCGTGGGCTGGATCATCGCCGACCCGACGCTGAGCATCGCCATCCGGCGCACGCACGACTTCCTCACCGTGGGCGCGCCGCACCCGCTGCAGTTGGGCGTCGCTGCCGCGCTGAAGCTGCCCCGCAGCTACTACACCGACCTGCAGAAGAGCTACGACGGCAAGCGCAAGCTGCTCCTGCAAGTGCTCAAGGACGCAGGCTTCGACGCGGTGGACCCGGAGGGGGCCTACTACGTGATGGCGCGCTTCGACGGCGTGGACGCCCCCGCGGCGGCGAAGGTGGACGACCGGGCGTTCAGCGAGTGGCTGACGCGCGAGCGCAAGGTAAGCTGCGTGCCCGGGAGCAGCTTCCACAGCAAGCCGGAGGACGGGCGCAGCGTCGTGCGCTTCAACTTCGCCAAGCGCGAGGAGACCCTGCGCGCCGCGCAAGCCCGCCTCACGGCGTAGTTCCAGCCCCGAGGCGGCGCGCGTACGATGTTCGTCGCGCGTACGAGTACCAAGGGGGCATGCTCCGGCCGACCGAAACTACCGGTCACCCCTGGCCCGAAGCCTCATGGCCCCCAGAGCCTTGCCCGCGCATGAGCCCGGAACCGCTCCGCTACACCTCGATGCCGAGCCCGGCCGGCCCCCTGTGGGTCGCCGCCACGCCGAAGGGGCTTGCGGCCATCGAGTTCGGGGGCGAGGAGCGCGAGGTGCTCGCTGCGTGGGAGGCGCGCACCGGCCGCGCTGCCGTCCGCGACGCCGAGGCGACGCGCGCGTACGTCGAGGAGCTGGAGCGTTACTTCGCCGGCAGCGTCACGCGCTTCCGCGTCCCCCTCGACGTCCTCGAAGGGACGGCGTTCCAGCGCCGCGTGTGGGACGCCCTGACCACGATCCCGTACGGCGAGACGCGCAGCTACAAGTGGCTCGCGGCGGAGGTCGGGCAGCCCACGGCCTCCCGGGCGGTCGGCATGGCGAACAGCCGCAACCCGCTGCCCATCATCGTGCCGTGCCACCGCGTCGTCAACGCCAGCGGCAAGCTCGGCGGCTACGCAGGCGGCCTCGACACGAAGCGCCGCCTGCTGCGGCTGGAAGGCGTGCTCGCCTGAGCCCTCGGCACAACCTTGGTGCAAGCCTTTTGCCGATTTGCCGACGAGGCCGGGGCAAGGGATTCACATGTGGGGTTGGATTGCATTGCTGGTCGGCATCGCGTACGGCTACGTGAAGCCCGGCCGCCAGGACAAGGCAGGCATCTTGAAAACCGGCGTCCTCGTGGGCATCGTGCTCGCCATCGTCTTCGCCCTCATCGGCGTGGGCGTGAACATCAACCCGCTCGGCTACGGGGCGACCGACGCCGTGGGCACGTTCGTCGCCTGGGTCATCATGACCATCGTGTTCATCGTCGGCGTGTACGTCGGCGACTGGCTCGAAGGCATGCGCACGCCCGGCACGCGGCGCACGGTCTGAGCAGGCAAGGCGAACGGAGGCGCGCGAGCGCCTCCCTCCTTCTTCCTTACCGGATGACCTTCAGCTCCCGGCCCACGGCGGCGAACCCCTCCAGGGCTTGGTCCAGGTCCTGCCGCGTCAGCCCGGCGTTCATGATGGTCCGGATGCGCGCCTTGTCGCGGGCCACCATCGGGAACACGATGGGCAGGGCGAACACGCCGTGGTCGAACAGCCGCTCGCTGAACTTCTTCGCCACGTGGCTCTCGCCGAGCATGACCGGCACGATGGGCGTCTCGCTCCGCCCGGTGTCGAAGCCGAGCTGCTGCAGCTGCTGCTTCCAGTAGCGTGTGTTCTCCCACAGGCGCTGCACGTGCTGCGGCTCCTTCTCCAGCAGCTCGATGGCGGCGATGCTTGCGCCGGCGACGGCGGGCGCGGGAGCAGCGCTGAGCAGCCAGCTCCGCGACTTGTTCAAGGCGAAGCTGCGCAGGTCCTTGCTCCCGGCGGCGTAGCCGCCGACGACGCCGAGCGCCTTGCTGAACGTGCCGATCTCGACCTGCACGCGGCCGGTGAGCCCGAAGTGGTCCACGCAGCCCCTGCCTCCTTGGCCGAGCACGCCCTCGCCGTGCGCGTCATCGACGTACACGAGCGCGCCGTGCTCCTCCGCCGCCTTGACGATGCCGGGCAGGGGGGCGATGTCGCCGTCCATGCTGAACACGCCGTCGGTCACGACCATGATGCGCTTGGCGCTCTTGCGCTCCGCCTCCTGCAGGGCGCGGTCCAGGTCAGCGAGGTCGTTGTGCTTGTAGATGATGCGCTCCGCCTTGCTCAGGCGCAGGCCGTCGATGATGCTGCCGTGGTTCAGCTCGTCGGTGAGCACCACGTCGACCTCCCCGCCCGCGAGCGGGCCGAGCAGGCCGGCGTTGGCGGCGAAGCCGCTCATGTAGAGCAGCGCCGCCTCCATGTGCTTGAACCTCGCCACGCGCCGCTCGCACTCGAGGTGGATCTCCATGTCGCCGGCGATGGGGCGCACGCTGCCGCTACCCGCGCCGTACTTCTCCGTCGCATCGATGGAGGCCTGCTTCAGCTTCGGGTGGTTGGCGAGGTTGAGGTAGTTGTTCGCGCAGAGCACGAGGACCTCTTTGCCGTTGTACCGGGCGCGCGGCCCGGCCGGGCCTTGCAGCGTCGGCGGCTTCCAGTCGAAGCCCTTGGCCACGATGTCCTGGTACTCCTCACGCAGGAAGCTGACCGGGTTGCGCTTAGTCAACGTACATCACGACCTTGCCGCTGTTGCTGCTGTCCATCGCCTCGAAGCCCTTCTCGAACTCGGTGAGGTGGAGCTTGTGCGTGATGATGGGGTCGAGGTTCAGCTTGCGGGAGCGCAGCAGGCCCTGCATGAGCTGCCAGTCCTGGAACATGCGCCGCCCGTGGATGCCGACCACGCGCGCGCCCTTGAACACGATGGTCTTCGTCACGTCGAGCGTGACCTTCTCCGTGAACGAGCCGAGGAGGTGGATGCCGCCTGCCGGCTTCAGGGCCTCCAGGCCCTGCTGCAATGCGGTTCCAGCGCCGCTGAACTCCAGCACCTCGTCCACGCCGTCGCCGCCCGTCTCCTCCTTGAGGATGGCGACGACGTCGTCGCTGCTCTTCAGCACGCGGTCCGCGCCGACCTTCTTCGCCAGGTCGAGGCGGAACTGGTTCTTGTGCCCGACGGCGATGACGCGCCCCGCGCCCATCGCCTTCGCCACGGTGATGGCCATGAGCCCGATGGGGCCGAGGCCGAAGATGGCGATGGTCTTGCCCGCCGGGTTCGCGCTCCACGCCGTCTGCACGGCGTTGCCGAGCGGGTCCTGGATGCTGGCGTACTCCAGGGGCAGGTCGGCGTCGTTCTTCCAGATGTTGATGGCGGGGACGGGCATGTACTGGGCGAAGCTGCCCTGGCGGTCGATGCCGAGGATGCTGATGTTCTTGCACACGTGCGGGTTGCCGCCGCGGCAGACGCTGCACGTCCAGTCCGCGATGTGGCACTCGCCGCTGACGTAGTCGCCGACCTTCAGGCCGTGCACGCCGCTGCCCAGCTTGCTGATCTCGCCCGCCCACTCGTGGCCCTGCACGAGGGGGGTCTTGATGCGGTTCTGCGCCCAGGGGTCCCACTTGTAGATGTGCAGGTC
>JAIVGT010000242.1 GCA_020201485.1 Halobacteriales archaeon | reverse complement strand
GGGCTGGACGGAGCGCGTGGTCGTCGAGCAGACGCGGCCGCTGCCCGTGCCCGTCACGATCGGTCCGGTCCGCGTCGACGGCGCGCCGCGTGCGGACAACCCGGACTACTACGAGCTGGATGTCATGGCGAACGGCGTGATGCTGCCCCCGGTGAGCGTGTTCACCGCCGGCCAGCTGCGGCAACCCGTCCATCTGGAAGCGCCGGTCCTGCCCGTGCGCGTCGACAGCGTCCACGCACGACTCGCCTACCGGTACGACCCCTCGGCGCCGCTCTGCCTTGTGATCGTCGGCAGCTCGTGCACGGCGAGTCTCCCGGTGGACCCGCGGGACACCGAGGGCGCGCTTCACGAGTCCCCCTCCGCCCAGCTCGTCCTCCAGGTCGGATGGAGCGGGAGCGACCCCGCGTCCGACGTGACCCTGACGCTCCCGTTCGCAGGGCAGGTCGCGGGCAGCGTGCTGCGTTGAGCCAGCCGCGCATCTTTTGAGCCTGCGGCGCATGGGCGGGGCGTGCCCACCCTGGAGCACTTCGCCGGCCTGCGCCAGGGCCTGCTCCTCGACGCGGATTACGTCACCCTCGAAGGCCGGGCAGCGGTCCGGCTGTGGGTGCGCAGCGAAGGCCAGGCCCTTGCGCTCCTCGACCACCGCTTCGAGCCCTACTTCTACGTCGTCGTGCGGGAGGAGGCGGATATGCCGCGCGTGCACGAGCAGCTGCGCCGGCTGGACGCGGGCGGGGCGCGGCCGGTCCGGGTCGAGGTCATGGAGCGCCGCGAGGGGCTGCGCACGTTGAAGGTGCTGAGGCTGACCGCGTACCACCCGCAGGACGTGCCGCGCCTGCGCGAAGCAGTGAAGGAGGTGCCGGGCGTTCTGGAGCACCGGGAAGCGGACATCCCGTTCGCCTTCCGCTACCTCATCGACCACGACCTGCGGCCCATGGGGGGAATCGCCTTCGACGCCGCGCCGAGCGGCAAGGCGCTCAGCCTGCGGCACGTGGAGCCGCGCGACGCGCCCGGAGCGGAGCCGGACGTGGGCATCCTGAGCTTCGACCTCGAGGTGTACAACCCGCGCATCGTGCCGCGCGTGCGCGAGGACCCCATCCTCATCATCAGCGTCGCGACGAGCACCGGCCAGGAGCAGGTGCTGCAGGCCCAGCCCGGGCCGCGCGGCGACAAGGAGCCCATCCAGCGCTTCCTCGACCTGCTGCGCACCGAGGACCCGGACGTCATCGTCACGTACAACGGCGACGAGTTCGACTGGCCGTACCTGCTGGAGCGCGCGCGGCTGCACGGCCTGCGCCTCAACGTCGGCCGCGACGGGAGCGAGCCGAGCACGCGGCAGGCGGGATTGCACCGCGTGGTGAGCATCACCGGCCGGGAGAACGTGGACCTGCTGCGCATCGCGCAGCGGGACCTGGGCGAGGTCAAGGTCAAGACGCTGAAGAACGTCGCCGACTTCCTCGGGGTCACGAGCGTGGAGGAGCGCACGATGGTGCGCAAGGACCGCATCCACGCCATGTGGGACGACCCGGAGCAGCGCAAGGTCCTGCTCGCCTACGCCCGCGACGACGCGCGCAGCACGCTCCACCTGGCGCAGAAGCTCCTCCCCCTCCAGTACGAGCTGGCGCGCATGACGCGCATGCCCCTGGACGAGGAGAGCAAGATGGGGCGCGGCCGGCAGGTGGACTGGTTCCTCCTCGCCGAGGCGCACCGGCGCGGCATGCTCGCCCCGGGCAAGGCGTTCGTCCAGGACGAGGTGTACGAGGGCGGCCTGGTGCTGGAGCCGGCGCAGGGCCTGCACGACGACATCGTCGCCCTCGACTTCAGCAGCATGTACCCGAGCATCATGGTCGCGCACAACGTCAGCCCGGAGACGTTCGTGCCGGACGAGGTGGCGAAGGCGTTCCGCGCCGAGGAGCTGTGGCAGGCCCCGGAGGTGGGGCATCGCTTCCTCAAGGAGCCGCAGGGCTTCTTCCCGGCCATCGTGGACGAGCTCGTAGGCACGCGCAAGCGGTGGAAGCAGCAGCTGCGCGCGACAAAGCCCGGCTCGCCCGAGCACGCCATGGCGAACGTGAAGCAGCAGACGCTGAAGATCCTCACGAACGCCTTCTACGGCTACACGGGCTGGGCCGGGGCGCGCTGGCACAAGCGCGAATGCGCCGAGGCCACGACCGCGTGGGGCAGGACCATCGTGCGGGGCGTCATCGAGGACGCGCGCGCGATGGGACTCGAAGTGCTGTACGGGGACACCGACTCGCTCTTCGTCAAGGACGACCCGCGCATCCCGGCGTTCCTCGCGGCCGTCAACGAGCGCCAGCCTCTGGAGCTCGACGTGCAGGAGCGGTTCGGCGTCCTGTTCTTCACCGGGGCGAAGAAGCGCTACGCCGGGCTGACGAAGGAGGGCAAGGTCATCGCGCGCGGCTTGGAGGTGCGGCGCGGCGACTGGTGCGAGCTGGCCAAGGAGCTCCAGGAAGGCGTGCTGGACAAGGTGCTGCGCGACCGCGACCCGAAGGGCGCGGTGAAGCTCGCCCAGGAGGCGGTGCAGCGCGTCCTGCAGGGCAAGGCCGGCATCGAGGAGCTGACCATCTACAAGACGCTCACGATGGACCCGGGGGAGTACAAGGCGAAGCAGGCCCACGTCCACGCCCTGGAGCGCGCGCAGGCCCGCCAGCCCGACTACAAGGCCGCCACCGGCACGAAGATCGGCTACCTCATCACGAAGCCCAAGGGCGCGACGAAGGACGCGCTGCCCAGCGAGCGCGCCGTCCTCGTGGACTTCCTCGAGCCCCGGGACGAGCCGGACGCGCAGTACTACGTGGACAAGCAGCTCCTGCCGGCCGCGCTCCGCATCCTGGAGCACTTCGGCGTCAGCGAGCAGGACCTCAAGGGCGCACCGAAGCAGCAGAGCCTGAAGGACTGGTTCTGAGCACGAGGCATGCCCCAGCAGGGTCAAGCCAAGCCCCCGACCGAGGTTTGTCCATGGCCGAGAACGAGCCGTTCGGGAAGGGCAACGCCGGGAAGGAGAACGAGCAGAAGCGCAACGTCGGTGAGGAGCAGGAAGGCGGCACGGAGACGGGCGGCGGCAGGGAGATGGGTGGCGAGCAGCAAGAGCGCGGCGGACGCACGATGGGCCAGCAGGAGAACCTGCGCGGCTCGGAAGGCGGGACGCAGAAGCGCACCGACATCCGCAAGGGCGAAGGCAGCGACGAGTGAGCGCCGTGACCAGGTGCGCGCCCACTGCATCGCCTTGACCGGTCCGCGATGCGTGCGCGCGCCTCCTGGTTCATGTTGAGCAACTTTTAAATAAGCTGGTCATCATCGCCAGCCTGGTCTCGTTCTGAGCCTGTGCGGCTCAACGCCGAGTTCTCCCAGGGATGGACCATGGAGCAACGCTTCGAGTTCGACGAGCAGGCGAAGGTGCTGAAGACCGGGACCACGACCCTGGGCCTGGTCTGCAAGAACGGCGTGGTCATGGGCACGGAGATGCGCGCCACGATGGGCCACCTCATCTCCCACAAGACCACCCAGAAGCTGTTCCGCATCGACGACCACATCGGCTTCACCGTGGCCGGGCTGGTGGGCGACGCGCAGGTCCTGGCGCGCTGGCTGCAGGCCGAGGTCGAGCTGTACAAGGTGAAGCGGAACAGCGAGATCTCGCTGAAGGCGGCGAGCACGCTCATGGCCAACATCCTGAACGGCAGGAAGTTCGCCCCGTTCTACGTCCAGCTGCTCATCGGCGGCGTGGACAAGGAGGGCGGGCACGTGTACTCCCTGGACGCGGCGGGCGGAAGCATCCCGGACAAGTTCACCACGACCGGCAGCGGCTCGGTGTTCGTCTACGGTGTCCTCGAGGACCTGTGGAAGGACGACATCACCATCGAGGAGGGCAGCGACCTCGCGGTGCGCGCCCTGACCGCGGCCATGAAGCGCGACTCCGCCAGCGGCGACGGCATCGCGCTCTGCACCATCACCCAGCAGAAGGGTTTCCAGCGCTACTCCCAAGAGGACATCGAGAAGCGCAAGAAGAAGCTCAAGCTGGTGGAGTGAGCCAGGGGGGAGAGCATGGGCGTCGAGGACGTCCTCAAGGACCTAGCGGAGCAAGTCCGGCAAGAGGTGCCCAGCGGCATCGAGGTCACGGACATCGAGTTCGAGGCCGCGACGCTGGTCATCTACACCAAGCACCCGGAGAAGTTCGCCGAGCACGATGACCTCGTGCGCCGCCTGGCGAAGCGCCTGCGCAAGCGCCTCGTCGTGCGCCCGGACCCCAGCGTCCTCGCCGACGTGGCCGAGGCCCAGGCGAAGATCACCGCCATCGTCCCCGCGGAGGCGGAGATCACCGAGATCTACTTCGAGCCCGACGTCGGGCAGGTGGTCATCGAGGCGAAGAAGCCCGGCCTGGTCATCGGCCGGCACGGCCAGACGCTCAACGAGATCAAGAAGGCCATCGGCTGGGCCCCGCAGGTCATGCGCACGCCGCCCATCCCGAGCAAGACCATCCGCGAGATCCGCGACTACTCGCGCAGCGTGAGCGATGAGCGCAAGGCGTTCCTGCGCAAGGTCGGCCGGCGCATCTACCGCGGCACGTCGAAGGGCGAGCAGTGGGTGCGCTGGATGAGCCTGGGCGGGTACCGCGAGGTCGGTCGGAGCTGCCACCTCCTGCACACCCAGGACTCGAAGATCATGGTGGACTGCGGCGTGAACATCAGCGCCGACGGCGATGCCTCGGGCAGCCCGTACCTGCACATGCCGGAGATCTACCCGTTCACGAGCCTGGACGCGGTCGTGCTCTCGCACGCGCACCTCGACCACTGCGGCTTCATCCCCCTGCTCTACAAGTACGGGTACGATGGCCCGGTGTACGCGACCGCGCCCACGCGCGACCTGACGACGCTCCTGTGCATGGACTACCTCAAGGTCGCGGCTGCTGAGGGCCGGAAGAGCCCGTACGACAGCGAGAACATCCGGCAGTTCATCAAGAACTGCATCACGCTGAAGTGGGGCGACACGACCGACATCGCCCCGGACGTCAAGCTCACCTTGCAGAACAGCGGGCACATCATCGGCAGCAGCATCTCGCACTTCCACATCGGCGACGGCATGTACAACGTGGCGTGCACGAGCGACATGAAGTACGAGCGCACCTGGCTGTTCAACCCGGCGGTGAACAAGTTCCCCCGCCTGGAGACGCTCGTGGTGGAGAGCACGTACGGCGGGAAGAACGACTTCCAGCCCACGCGCCAGAGCGCCTACGACCAGATGGTGGACATCCTGACGCGCACCCTGCCCAACGGGGGCAAGGTCATGATCCCGACGTTCGCCGTGGGGCGCAGCCAGGAGATCATGATCGTCATCGAGGAGCTGGTCGCGCAGGGCAAGATCCCCAAGGTCACGACCTGGCTCGACGGCATGATCTGGGAAGCGACCGCCATCCACACCGCCTACCCGGAGTACCTGAACAACAAGCTGCGCACGCAGATCTTCCACGAGGGCGACAACCCGCTGCTCGCGGACATCTTCAAGCGCGTGGAGTCGCAGGACAAGCGGCGGGAGATCCTGGCGAGCGCCGAGCCGTGCGTGGTCCTGGCGACGAGCGGCATGCTCAGCGGCGGGCCCATCATGGAGTACTTCAAGGAGTGGGCCCCGTACGAGAAGAACGCCCTGGTGTTCGTGGGTTTCCAGGCGGAGGGCACGCTGGGCAAGCGCGTGCAGAAGGGCCTGAACGAGGTGAACCTCATGGAGCGCGGCCAGCCGCGCAACGTGAAGGTGAGCTGCCTCGTCGAGACGTGCGACGGCTTCAGCGGGCACAGCGACCGGCGGCAGCTGATGAACTACATCAACAACATCTCGCCCCGGCCGGAGCGCATCATCATGATGCACGGCGAGGAGAGCAAGTGCATCGACTTCGCCAGCAGCGTGCACAAGAAGTATCGCATCCAGACGAGCGCGCCGCACAACCTGGAGACGATCCGGCTGCGATGATCCGCGCCTCACGCGGCCTTCGACGGCTGGCGGCAGCAAGTCAGCGGCTTGCGCAGGGCCGGGCGGTGGCGAGGGCGGCTTCGCGGCGCGGCGGCGTGGGCCGCGCTACCACGCTCGGGTGCTGCGCAGGCTTGATGACCCCCTCGCGCGATGCGCCGGCGTGGCCGACGAGCGCAAGGGGATGACGTACGCCGGCAGCGGCGTGGACATCGGCGCGGCGGACAAGGCGAAGAAGGCGCTCATCAAGGCCCTGGAATACAAGCGCCCGGCGGGCCTCGGGGCCCCCATCCCGCTGACCTGGGGGTATGCTGGCCTCATCGACTTCGGCGAGCACGCCCTGGCCCTGACCACGGACGGCGTGGGCACGAAGGTCGAGGTCGCGGCCCAACTCAACAAGTGGGAGACCATCGGCATCGACTGCGTGGCGATGAACGTCAACGACCTCATCTGCGTCGGGGCCGAGCCCCTGGCTATGGTGGACTACATCGTCCTCCCCTCGCCGGACGCGGAGCTGACGAGCCGCATCGCCGCCGGCCTGAGCGAGGGCGCGCGGCAGAGCAACATCAGCATCATCGGCGGCGAGACCGCCATCATGCCCGACCTGGTGAAGGGTGTGGACCTGAGCGGCACGGCCC
>JAIVGT010000241.1 GCA_020201485.1 Halobacteriales archaeon | reverse complement strand
GAGGAGCACCTCCTGGCGCTGCAACGCATGGGCGACGGCCACAACGTCATGTACGTGTGACCTGTCCGGTCCGCAGCGAGCGTTCCTCGGCGGTGGGCCAGCACCTTGAAGGCCCCTCAGCCCCGGGCATGCTCGGGGTGCGCGCAAGCTTGCCTGCCCAGGCCCGACGCATGGTCGCCCTGCCAGCCCGCCCTGCCAAGGTGCCTGCAGCCGCGGCCTCGTTCACGCGCATCGCGCGCCCGGGGCCGGAGCGGGCGAAGCCGGTCGACGGGCTCCGCCTCCTCCTCCTGAGCACGGCCTGGCTGGGCCTGGCAGCGGTGACCGGTGGCTTCCTCGACAACGCGCTGCCCGGGCTGCTCGGCCTGCGCGGCGGCGCGCAGGGCTCGGGCTGGTGGGCCCCGGCGGCGATGCTCGCGCTCGCCACGGCCGCCGTCGCCCTTCCCTTGGCCGGCCGATGGTCCGACCGCCTGCAGGGCATGCACGGGCAGCGACGCACCCCGATGTTCTTCGGCGGCCTGCTCGCCGCGGCCGGGTTGGGCCTGGGTTTCGCCGTCGAAGGCGTCGTGGGCATCCTCGCCGCGCTGCTCCTCCTCCAGGTCGGAGCGGCGGTGGCCCAGGCCGGCGCGCAAGCCTTGCTCGTGGACGTCGTGCCCACGCAGCGGCGCGGCCTCGGCGCCGGGCTCAAGGGCCTGTGCGAGGTCGCGGGCGTCGCCGTGGCCGGCATCGCGGCGGGCTTCCTGCTCGCGGAGACGGGCGCGTCGCGCGGCCTGTTCCTGCTCCTCGGCGCGCTGCTCCTGCCCCTGGCCATCGCCCTGGCCGCGGTGCGCGGGCACGACCGGCCCACGCCGAGCGTCCAACCCGACATGCCCATCCTCACGAAGCTCCCCCTCCTGAACGCCTTCGCCGCGCCGAGCCGCGCCTTCGCGCGCGCCGCCGCCGCGCGGGCCTGCGCCGTCGCGGGGCTGCTCCTCCTCACGCGCGTGCTCGCAGGCGCGGACCTGTTCGCGAGCGGCTCGCTCGTCCTGCTGGGCGCGGCCGCGTTCGGCGCGCTCGCGGGCGGCGGCATGTCCGATGCCATGGGCCGCAAGCCGGTCGTGCAGTCCGGCGGGCTCGTCCTGGCCGCGGGGGCGCTGCTGCTCCTGCTCCTGGCGCGCACCCCGACGGCGATGCTGGTGTTCGGCGCGCTCGCCGTGCTTGGCGGGGCCATGCTGCTGGCCGCGACGTGGGCCTCGCTGGCCGACCTCGCCCCGCGCCGCGAGGCCGGGCGCTCGCTCGGGCTCGCCGCGAGCTGGGCGGCGTGCGCCGCGCTCGCCGTGCTCCTCCTCCTGGCGCTGGGCGCGCTCCCGGAGGAAGGCGCGCTGCTCGGGGCCGTCGGGCTGGGCGCGCTCGCCGCCCTGGCCTTGCCCGGCTCGGGGGAGAAGAAGAAGGGCGCGGCCTTCGCCGTCGTGACGACGAAGCGCTCCGGCGCGCTGCCCTGACGCTCACCGGCGGAGGGGCGGGAGCGACTCGCGCTGCGCCTCGTCGCGCAGATGGCGCCCGCTTTCGTCGAGGCCGAACGCGATCTTCACGTCGACCCGGTATTCGACGATGTCGTCGTCGCGCACCTTGCACGTGAAGTGGCGCACGTCCACGCCCGTGATGCCGCGGATGCTCTTGCGCGCCTCGTCCAGGGCCTGCCGCACCGCGTCGTCGAAGCCCTTCTCGCTGCTGCCCACGATCTCGATGACCTTGGCCACGCCCATGGGAATCAGCGGGCGAGCCCCGCGCTGCGCCCAAAGGGTTGTGGGACATGCTCCGCAGCGTCCCCAAGGCCTGATGGTGCGCGGCGGGGGCTGGGGAGCATGGACGTGTGCCCGACGTGCGGGGAGCACTTGCAGGCAGGCGAGGGCCTGACCTTGCGCGTGGGCGAGCGCGGCGGCCGGTTCTGCTCCCTCCAATGCGGGGTGAGCGGCGTGGGGCTGATGTGCGACCACTGCGCCTGCCCCATACTGGGCAAGGCGGTGCGCACGCAGCGCGGCCTGTACTGCTGCCACGCCTGCGCCGGCCACGGGGCGCGGGTCCCGGCGCTCGAGGCGAAACGCGACGCCGGCCTGGCGATGGCGAACCCGCCCGGCAGCGGCCGCGCGCTCTGAGGCTCCCGCGCCAGCGGCAGGTTCAAGGGCGTCGCTCCCGCTACCGCCGCGTGGGTGGGCTTCCCAGCCGGCTGCAGCGCGTCCTGGGACCTCTGCCCCCGCACGTCGCGCGCGCCTTCGTCGGCGTGGCGCAGAAGGGGTTCCTCCCGCCCTCGCTCAGCCCCCTGGCCGGGTGCGACGCGCCCCTGCCCTTCCTCGGCTTCGGCCCGGAAGCGGCGCTGACGCCCAGCCCGCGCGTCCTCGCCCTGCTCCTGCAGGCGCTCGAGCCGGAGCGCGCGGGCCGCGTGCTCATCGTCGGCGCGGAATCCGGCTACATGGCCGCGCTCTGCCTCGCGGCCGGCGCCCAGCACGTGCGCATCGTCGAGCCAAGCAGGGAGTGCGCCGACGCGGCGCAGGGGTTCCTCGCTGAGGCGGGCTTGGAGGGGAAGGTCGACGTCCGCACCGGCCCGCCGGTGCGCGAGGCGGGCGAGGAGCGCTGGGACCGCATCCTCCTGCTCGACCCGCGGCGGGAGCTGGGCGCGCTCGGCGAGCGGATGGCGGAGATGGGCTTCGCCCTGGCGATGCGGCACACGGCGGAGGCGCAGGGCTTCGAGCTCGTGCGCACGCTGCGCAGCGGCCCGACGCTGGTCGAGCTGCGCGTCCAGGGCATGCCCCTGCCCGGTTTCCTCGACCACGAGGCCAGCATCCTGCCCCGCGGCAACGCCCGCACGCTGCACGGCCTGCTCGCCCTGGAGGAGATGGCGCAGAACGCCTGGCGCGGCCAGGCCCCGACGCGGCCCGAGGAAGCCTTGCGTCGCGGCGTCGAGGACACGTGGGCCCGGCCCCCGGCGGACCTGGAGCAGCTCAGCCCGGCGGTGCGCGAGCGCCGCGCCCTGGCGAAGCGGCTGTTCCACGTCGCCTACGTGCACCAGGCGTGCGGCGACCTGTCGAACGCGGCCGAGCTGTACCAGCGGAGCAACGCGCTCCTGCCCAGCAGCGAGGCGCACACGTTCCTGGGCTGGGTGCGCAGCCTGCAGGGCCAGCTCGACGACGCCATCCGCGCCTGCCGCGACGCCATCGCCGTGGACCCGAGCCTGGGCAACCCGTACAACGACATCGGCGCGTACCTGCTGCAGCAGCAGCGCTTCGACGAGGTCGAGGAGTGGCTGCAGCGCGCGCTCAAGGCGGAGCGCTACGACGCGCCGTTCTTCCCGCACCCCAACCTGGCGCGCCTGTGCCTGGCGCGGGGGGACGCGCGCGGCGCGCGGGCGCACGTGCGCAAGGCCTTGGAGCTGAACCCGGAGGCCCCGGGAGCGCGGGAGCTGCTCGCCCAGCTCGGCGAGCGGGACGAGGCGGCGAGCTGAAGCACGGGCACGCTGGTCGCGACCGAGGCCTGCGCGAGCGCGGACATGCGCGCGACGTCGTGCGCCGCGGCCGCCTCGACGAACGCCGCGCAGGTGCGCGCGTCCTGGCCGAGGCGCTCGATGGCGTCCAAGGGCAAGCCCATGCCCTTCGCAGCGCGCTCCATCGTGTCGATGAGGCCGCTCGGGACCGCCGGGCCGTACGCGAGGTTCAGCGCCATGTTCTCTCCTCGGGGCGTGCAAGCGGATGTCCCTTCACCTCGCTTCTGGTGCAACGGTCGAACACCCTGGGGCGGTGTGGCGCAGCCCTGCGACATGTCTCGGCAACTGCGGCGCGGTGTGGCTGAGGATTCGAGCTTCTGACGCGCGCCGGGCCGCACTGCGCGCTCCCCGGCGCAGGCTCGGGCCGCGCCGTCGCGCGGGGCGTGGGGCGGGAACGCGGGGCGGCGCGGGAGGGCGGCCGAGGGGCGTACCGGGTCGGAGGCGCGCCGCTCAAGGCTCGGAGGGCGCATCTGCGCCTCGCGTCGCGCTCGCGCGGGCTCGCACGCGTCCGTCCGCGGCGTCCTCCTTTCCGCGGTGCAGACGGGCAGCCACGACGCAGCCCGCTTCGCCCTTCCACGGCGCCGTCCCTGCCGGGTCCACGGGACGCATCCCGGATTGCGCGCCCTTTTCTCCGAGTCCGAGCAAGCTCGCCGTGCGTGCATCTGCGCGGACACTGGGGCGCTCAGGACGTGAGCGTCGAGGTGCCGTGGTGCCGCGGGGGTCGAGGAGCTGCGCGCCGCTCGGCGCGGTGCGCAGCCGCAGCAGCGTGAGCACCCAGCGCGGGCTCCGCCGCTCCTTCCCCGGCGGGTCGCGGGATGCGCGCGCGGACGTGTTGCATCATGAATCAGGGGTCGCACGAACAGCGCAAGCTCTCGACCGACGCGGACGGCGTGGGGACGCACGGTCCTCCCGCGCGCACCGCACCGCAGGCTGCCCGCTCCTTGAAGCCGGCTGCCCGGTGCGCCCGCGGTGGGTGCCAAGCAGGGTGCACGCCTACGTGCTTCCCGCGGGCCTCGGCACGCCGGGGCCCGAAGGGCGGGCTGGAGATGAGGGGATCCTGGTGGGCTGCAGGCATGGCGCTGGCACTCGTGACCTCGGCGGCGTTCGTGTCGCTCGGAGCGGGCGTGGGCGCGGCGCAGGGCAGCGCGGCGATGAAGTTCGGGATGGACGTGGGCAGCATCAGCGGCCAGAAGTCGCTGGGCATCGCCCCTGACTACGCCATGTTCTGGGCCGGGAGCTGGCTGGAGAAGTCCGGCTACGGCAGCATCGGCTCGAGCGCGAAGAGCGCGGCGGACCAGGGCGTGGTGCCGGTCGTGCAGTGGTGGTACTGGGGCGACGATATCTCCCAGGGCTGCATCAACAACGGCTGCACCGACAAGTACCAGGGCGTGTGGAAGGACCAGGCGCACTGGGCGGCCGCCGGGGCGAAGGTCGCGGACCAGCTGCACAATAGCTTGCAGGGCCGCGCGGGCATCGTCGTCATCGAGACCGAGTTCAACAAGGGCAACATCCAGGGATGGGAGGCCTTCGACCAGATGCTCGCGGACCACGCGGCCATCTTCCGCGCCCACGCGCCCGAGGTGCAGCTCGTCATGGGCTTGGGCAACTGGGCGCAGCAGGACTGGGCCACGTGGGACCGCGCCGCGGGCGCGATGGACCTCGTCGGCTTCCAGACGATGCGCGGCAGCACGCGCGACAGCAGCAGCACGTACATGGGCGCCGTGGACTCCATCGCCAGCGCGACGGTGAAGATCCACAGCCTGTTCGGGCACCCGGTGCTCCTCGACGACTTCGCCCTGAGCAGCTACCCCGAGCCGGGCTACGCCACGAACCAGGAGACGGTGGTGAAGGCGCTGTTCAGCCGACTCGGCGAGCTGAAGGCGGACGGGCTGGCCGGCATCGTGTACCGCTCGCTGGGGGACAACACCGGCGCGGACACGGCGAACTACTACGGCGAGGGCGAGAAGTGGTTCGGCTTCCAGCACAACGGCGCGGCCAAGCCGGCGCTCGACGACTGGGTCGCCGGCATCAAGGCCGAGCGGACGGCGACGAGCCCGCCGCCGCCTCCGTCCCCTCCGCCGCCCCCGCCGCCGTCGTTCAAGGCGAGCTTCGCGGCGAAGACGCAGACGAACGAGTGGTGGGTCGAGGTCGGCGTGACCGCGAGCCAAGGCGTGGCCAAGGTCGAGGCCAAGCTCAACACCGGCGCGTGGCAGGCCCTGCCCAAGGACGACTGGGGCACGTATGCGAAGAGCCTGCACGCCCCCTCGGGGACGAAGGTGCAGTTCCGCGCGAGCAACGCCACGGGCGCGAGCGCGCTGAGCACGGTGTACAGTTGGGGCCCGGTCGCGAAGAACACGACCACCGCGACCACGCCGAAGTTCACCGCGACCTTCTCGCCGAAGGCCATCGGCAACGACTGGTGGGTCGAGGTGGCGGTGAAGGGCAACATGAGCATCGGCAAGGTCGAGGCGAAGCTGAACAACGGCACGTGGCAGGCCCTGGCCCTCCAGGACTGGGGGAGCTGGGCGAAGAGCCTGCACGCGCCGGGAGGCACGAAGGTGCAGTTCCGCGCCACGAGCAGCTCGGGCCAGACGGCGCTGAGCGCGGTCACGACCTGGACCTGAGGCTCGCATCGACCGAGCCGGAGGGGCGGCTTGGGCCCGACCCAGGGTCGTCCCCCTCCGGAACCCCTTGTTTTCCGGTGGAACGTAGGTCCGCGCGGCCCGCGCCTGAGCGAGCCTGGAGCGAGCGGGGCGCAGGTGCCCTGGCCCGGAGAGGCCGCGACTGGCGCGCACATGAACGCGTGGCCAGCGGCCCGAGGCCGGGGCGGGCCCGGTTCATGGCGGATGCGGACTTGGCGCGTCTTGCCGGCCACGGCTCCTCGCGGGGGCCTCACGGGGCCGGCACCCGGGCGACCGGGGGACGACGTGATGAGGACCTCCAAGATGTTCGGCCTGATGGCCGCCTTCGCCTTGCTCACGCTGGCGCTGGCCCCCATCGGGAGCGCAGGAAGCGCGACCGCCCTGAAGTTCGGCAGCGACCCGGCGGGCATCACCGCCCTGGGCAATGCCGGAGCCAAGCCCGACTACGCCATGTTCTGGGT
>JAIVGT010000240.1 GCA_020201485.1 Halobacteriales archaeon | reverse complement strand
GGTCGATCTGACCCGCGCAGACGAACGGGGTAAGGTGGCCAGCGAGCGTGTCGACGAAGCACGGAACCTGGCGGCCAGGGAGGTCCCCCCAGCTCAGCGGGTTCGTCGTGCCGCAGTACTGGCCAGCCACGAGGCCGTAGCAGATGGCGTGGTGGTTGCCAGGGTAGATCCAGACCGGCATGGTCGTGCCGGGGTCCTTCGTGCAGAACTGTTGGCCCTCTTCCGCCGGGAGACCCTGGAACTGTAGGCAGTTGCCGATCCAGACGAACTCGTTGGTGGCATCCACATCGGTCGGGGAGCCGACGACCTCGAGCATGTCGATGACGCCGTTGCCGTTCTTGTCCTCCCACTGGCCGTACCAGGCCCAGATCGCGGAGCCACCGGGAATCATGGTCGGGAACTGGGCTCCGGCCACGCCGAGGGCGGCGGCGAGGGGTGAGTCGCCGATCGCGTGGTTGTAGTCGACGTAGTACGCGCCGCCCGTCCCGCCGACGAGGGCTACGTCCTGGTCGATGCGGCCGTCGAGGAACCGCACAACAGAGTTCTTCGTCGGGGTGAACGCGCCGGGCGCGGCGTTGCCGCTCATGCCCTGCGTGCCCGCGGTGTGGTGCGGGACGAGCTCGCCGGCGTTGCCGTTGCCGACACCGACGGACCAGAGGCCGCAAAGGCCGGAGGGTTGCCGACCGGCGTCGTCGGTGCAGCCGGGGGCGAGCGACCTGCCAACGCTGAAGCTCTCCGGGGTTCCGTCCAGGTTCGTGTCGATGACACGGTCAGCCACGGCCGGCCCCAGGATGCTGGTCGTGCCAGCAAAGTTCGGTTCATCGCTGCGCCCCAGGTTGTCGTGCTCAAGGGGGTCGTAGCGGTACGAGCTCATATGCGATGCCATGGCGGGCACCGGCAGCGCCATACAGAGCGCCAGCGCGATGATGACCCACCGGTGAGCATGTCCTGTCATTGCCTCAGTCTCCCGTGGTGCCGAGGCAGCCTCTCCCCTGGCCGCGGCTCGACCTGCGGGCAGCCGCCTTCCCCATGAAAAGGTTTCGCTGCAAGGGGTGCTCGCGTCGGGGGCGTGCGCTGCGGCGGAGAAGTAGATTCCCATCAGCGGAGCTTCGTCAGGTGCTTGCACCGGGGACCGGTCCCGGAGCCGCCAGCGCCGGCTGGTTATCCTGGCGCGCCGATGCATTTCAAGGGGTTTATCAAGCGCGCCCGCCCTCGCCAGCCTCGGGATGCATCGGGACAAGGAGGGCTAAGCCATGGGCCTCGTCGCTGTTCTCAAATCGGGCACGTTCGCGAAGTGGCTGCGCCGCATGTTCGGGAAGGAGCACGCCAAGATCGGCATCTACGGTCCCCCGAACGCCGGCAAGACCACGCTCGCCAACCGCGTGGTGCGCGACTTCGCCGGGGATGTGATGGGCCCGGCCAGCCCGGTGCCCCACGAGACGCGGCGCGTGCGCAAGAAGGCGAACGTCGAGGTGAAGGCGAACGGCAGCTCCCTGACGCTCGACGTCGTGGACACGCCCGGCATCGCCACGAAGATCGACTTCCACGAGTTCATGGAAGTGTACGGCATGGACGAGGACGAGGCGCGCCGCCGGGCCAAGGAGGCCACGGAAGGCGTCATCGAGGCCATCCGCTGGCTGGAGGACGTGGACGGCGTCATCCTCGTCATGGACGCGAACGAGGACCCGTTCACGCAGGTCAACGTGACCATCCTCGGCAACCTCGAGGCGCGGAAGAAGCCGGTCATCATCGCCGCGAACAAGATCGACATGCCGAACGCCTCCCCGGCCGCGCTGAAGAACGCCTTCCCGCAGCACCCGGTCGTGCCCATGAGCGCCCTCACCGGGTACAACATGGACGCCCTGTACGAGACGATGATCAAGACCTTCCGGTGATGCCCATGCCCGAGAACGTCAGCATCAGCCTGGTCTCGAAGAAGAAGCTGAGCGCCATGAGCTCGAAGGAGAAGGTCAGCTACATCCTGGACGAGGTGAAGCAGGACAAGATCCTCGTGCTCGAAGTCGGGCTGGACGCGAGGGAGGAGGCGAGCCTCATCGAGCGCACGATGGTGGAGATCGACCCGGACGCGTTCATCGGCATCGAGATGGAGAGCTACAAGGACGACGCGCCGCGCGACATCTTCGGCCGCTTCAAGAAGGCGGCCGGGCAAGGCTCCTCACGTGCGAGCATGACGGTCGTCGGGCCCGCGGACCGGCTGAAGACCATCCGCAAAGATGGGAGCAGCATCCAGGCCATGATCCTGGGCGGCGAGCGGAAGAAGCGGGTTTCGCGGTAGCCCCACGCGTCGGCCATTTTTCCGATTCCATGAATTGACCATAGGTCTTATTCGCGCGAGAGCCCTGGCTCGCCTCGGGTGAGATAACGGCCCGCAACGTCTTGCTCGTCCCTGCCATATTGATAGTCGCATTCCCTATTGTGAGTGCAGATGCGCCTATTCAGTCGGCTGTCGGTATGGTACTTGCCGTGGCCGGCGATACTGTCTCCGTCAAGACAGCAGACGGTGCCGGCAGCGCACGTGTGCATCTTGAAACCAGCGTCGATGGGGGAATGTGGGAAAAGATGCCACTCACGCTGTCCTCTGCAGAACCGACGCGCATCGCGTGGACATCGCAGAAAGGGATGGACGGCGCACTCGTGACCTTCCAAATCCGTGCAGAAATCAATTACGCATTCCTTAACGTGCTCGCATCGCCAGCCTCCGAGAATCGGCTTATCAGGCTCACCCTGTCACTCGACAATCAAGGCGGGGTGCTTCCCGCTCTGCTGCGTCTGCCGGGAAATCTTGTCGCCGAGGAGGGAAACGCGATTTCCCACCTTCCAGTCTGGACATTGCGTTCACTTGACGACAAAGGCGTCACGCAGAGAATCACTACCGTTCGGGTTGGCTTCGCACCGGGCGACTCGCCGCGCTGGGTCGGCTTTGGAAACCAACTCGCGAGCGTTCCTGTTCAATGGGAACGCGGCGCATACCTAAGCTTCGCCGTCTCGCCATACGGGGGTGCCGGGACTCAGGCGTGCGAAACCGTGAACCTCCCTGAGCTCAACCTCTACAGCCACGGCGCGTCGTACACCGCCAAGGCTTACAATCACGTCATCTCGAATCGCATCGTCAACAACTGCACGCAGGCAGAACTCATCGTTTACCACGACGCAATCGACTCGTATATTGGAGTTGCATCGGGAACAGAAGCGATGACTTGGGCGACCTTCAAGCTGTGGAAAGGAAATTTCGAGCAGAATCTTCTGCCCTATGGCATCACCTGCAACAAGTCGGGGGGGACGGGACATGAACACTGCAGCGTCGTCAATGCGGGGGCGTCTTCTAAGTACACGCAGGTGCTTTGGCATCAAGGGACTTGGTGGGGGAATGCAGCCTCAATCTGGACGCCGGTGACGATTGGGCAATCGTACACTGTCGACGGCTCCGCCAAAGCACAGGATGCGGCAAACGCGGATCGGAAGACATCAATCGGGACCGCATAGAATGTCTCTGATGGTAACGTCCATCCTGCTCGTCGGCCTTGTGAGTACGCCCAGTTGTGCGACGGGATACGAGGCAGGGTTCGACAAGCTGAGCTTCGAGGCAGACCCGGCAGTCCCTTTTGCGGGAAACATCTCCATCTCGTCGCGAGAGCCGCTGCGCGATCTCACTTGGTACGTGTTCCTCGCCCCGGCCGACCCTCCAGGGCCAAAGTTCCTCGATGAATCCATCTGGGAGACGGGAATCTCTGGCCCAGCCATGGTATCGAGGAACGAGACCGTCGCGTTTCCGTTCGTCGTCCATCTCCCATCATCCTTCGAGGGTCATTACGCGCTGGGGAGGGCCTTCGACGGGGAACAGTTCGACGCGTGCAGCCAAGACGGAGGATGGAAGGCGCTCCCCAAACAGGCGACAGCCTTGGCGGCATGGCCCCTGGAGATCCACCAGCGAGCACCCGTGCCGGACTTGCCCCTCCTCATGACCCTCGCCCCCATCGCCCTGGTGGCACGGCTGGCCCGTTGGGGTCTGCGACCGTAGTCCCGGGCCTGCTCGATCCATCTCGCGGCCGCTTCCCGAAAACGCTCAAACCGATGCGCTCAAGATGGTGAATCCCGCTGAGCGAGCCGATGGCCCATCAATGCCTGCAGTGCGGCGCGAGCTTCCCCGACGGCAGCGCGGAGCTGCTCAAGGGCTGCTCGTGCGGCGGCACACGCTTCTTCTATACGCAGGTGGCGCTCCGCAAGGAGGAGCGCGAGGCGCTGATGAAGCAGGCGAACACGGACATCCGGAGCATCCTGCAGGAGCTCGTGCAGCAGCACGAGGGCCCGGCGCGGCCCGATTACGACGACGCCATCTGGGGCATGGAGGCGCGCAAGGCCTGGCTCCAGGTGGACGCGAACAAGCTGCGCGCGCACGAGGCGGGCGCGGTCCTGCCGGCGAAGGCTCCGGCCTCGGAGCCGCACCACCCGCACCCCACGGAGCAGAAGCACATCGAGGAGTTCAAGGCCGCGGAGCAGCAGCGCAAGGCCGCGCCCGCGAAGGCGAAGCCCGCGCCGGTCGCGCACCCCATGGCGCACATCAAGGAGCCCCGGGAGGCGAAGCCGGAGGTCGTGGTCGTGCAGGAGCCGGGCAATTACGACATCGACGTCGAGCAGCTCCTGGACAAGAGCCCCGTGGTCGTGCGCCGCGACGGCGTGTACGTCGTGCACCTGCCGAGCGTGTTCGCGAACGCGGGGAAGAAGTAGGTTCGGCGGCGCCTCGTTCCCGCGGCGTACGTTCGTTCCACCCCCGCGCATACCGCCATCCCGGAGGCACGCATGCGCCTTCGTGGACGCGACGAGCATCCGCGTCGAGCGCATCCGGCTCGGCTACGACGCGAACCTCCCGGCAAGCGGAGCTCCAGGCCCAGCTTCACCTCGCGTCCTTGGCCCTCGCGATGACGCTGTCGGGGAGCGCTGTGCTCGGAGGGATCGCTTCGCCGTGCGCCTCGGTGGCCTTCGGCGGGGTCGCGGTGCTCGGCTTCATCATCGGCACGACGCAGGTCGTCGCGTTGAGCCGCGTGGCGGAGCGCCATCGCCGGGCGGGCCCGCAAGCCCTCGAACCGACCGGCAAAGGTTGATGGGCTCGGGATGACGGGGAGCGTGATGGCGAGCATGAGCCCTAAGCTCCGCAGGGAAATCGAGGAGGAGGGGAAGCGGCTCCAGGCCATGTTGGACAGTGTCGGGGACGTCGATATCTTCGGCCGGCCGCGCAATCGTTGACTACAGCTTCTTCGCCTTCTCCTGCCAGCCCTTGACCTTCGGCGCGGTGATCTTGCCGCGCAGGTGGAGCTGGAAGTCGGTCGCGGCCTGGTGCATGCCCTTCGCCAGGTCGCTTGGCGTCGCATCGATGAGGCCTTGCACGTTGCGCACGCCGGCGTACACCATGGCGCTCGCCTGGTCCGGCTGCACGGTGGCCACCTGCAGCAAATCGGCCATGGCGCGGTAGTTCGCCAGCAGGCGCTCGCTGATGCCGGTCGCGCCGCTCACCTCGCGCGGGTCGATGTGGAGCAGGTCGCGCGTCGTGCGGATGCCCGCCTTCTCCAGGCGCTCCGCCATGACCGGGCCCAGGCCCTCGATGTCGCGCACGGGCAGGATGCGCGCGCTGCTCTTGCGCACCACGGGCACGCCCGTGTTCTCGTTGAGCAGGACCTCGTACCCGTCCGGCAGCCCGGCGGGCTTGGCGTCCGGCACGGGCTCGGCGCTGAAGAAGTAGCTCGGCTTCGGCTTGCCGCCGCGGCGCGTCTCGCGCACGTAGAGGGTGAAGTCGTTGACCTGGTAGGCGGGCTCCTCGCCCTCCTCGACCACGGCCTCCTCCTCGACGACCTCGAACTCGCTCGTGGCGGGGGAGCCCTCCTCCTCCACCTCCTCGACCTCGAACTCCGTCGCCGCTTCCGGGTGCAGCTCGCCTTCTGCGGCAGCGACCTCGGTGCGCGGCTCGGGCGGGAGCTCCACCTGCTCGAAGGCCTCCTCCTCGGCCGCGGCTGGCGCGGGCTCGGGCTCCGGCTCGGCGAAGGTCTCCGTGGCCGGCTCCGTCTCCGGGCCCGGCTCCAAGCTGCGCCATTCGCGCTCGTTGAGGTTCACGTCCGGCTCGACGGGCTGCACGTCCATGTTGCTGGGCTTGCCCGTGACGTCGAAGAAGTCCTCGCTGCCCAGCTCCTGCTGCTCGTCGCCGGCCACGCGGTCCTCGACGCTCGTCTCGTCCAGCTCCGGCCCGCCCACCGCCTCGACGACGGTGACGGCCTCGTGGCTCGAAGGGATCCACTCCGGCTCGCTGCGCGCCGGCTCCTGCTCCGCGTGCGCCGGCTCGCTCGCCGTGAGGATGTCGGGCGGCGGGGGCGCGATGGGCTCCTCCACGACCTCGTCCGCGGGCGGCTCCCACATCGGGGCCTGGACGGGCTCGTCCTCGGCGTCGAAGGATTCCGGCGCTTCCACGATGACGCGGCGGCGCACGGTGCTCTTCACGGCCACGGTGCGGGACAAGCGGCGCGTCAGGGCGTCGTAGTCGTCCTGGTCGTCCCCGGGCAGCCGGCGCGCGGCTTCCTCCGGGATGTAGTCGAGCACGGCGCGGAGCTTGTCCATCGCCTCCTTCGTGGCC
>JAIVGT010000048.1 GCA_020201485.1 Halobacteriales archaeon | reverse complement strand
GTCCGTGCTCATCAGGCCGACGTAGAGGTTGCCGAGCGCCACGCCGCACGCCCCGGTGAGCGTCGCCAGGTCCACGATGGCCGCGGGCTGAAACTCCTTGCTGGCGAAGGCGAGGGCGTCGCTGAGCACGACCCGCCCCTCGGCGTCCGTGTTCACGACCTCGATCCACTTGCCGTTGTAGGCACGCACCACGTCGCCCGGCTTGTACGCGCTGCCGCTGGGCAGGTTGTCCGTGAGCGGGGCGAGGCCGACGACGTGCTGCGGCACGTTCATCAGGGCCGCGGCGCGCAGCGCGCCGAACACGGCCGCTGCGCCGGACTTGTCGTACTTCATCTTCTCCATGTTCGCGCTGGGCTTGATGCTGATGCCACCGGAGTCGAAGGTGATGCCCTTGCCGACGAAGACGAGCGTCTCCTTGCCCTTCGGGTTGTGCTGGAGCACGACGAAGCGCGCCTCGTTCGCGCTGCCGCTGTTCACGGCGAGGACCGCGCCGAAGCCGAGCTTCTCCAGCTCCTTCTTGCCGTAGACCTCGCACTGCAGGCCCACTTCCTTGGCCATGCGCTGCACGCGGTCGGCGATGCTCGCCGGCGTGCCGTCCTTGCCGCTCTCGTTCACGATGTCACGGGTGAAGTTCACCGACTCGGCGATGGCCAGGCCGAGCTGGCTGCCGCGCTCCACCTGCTTCTGCGCCTTCGCGTCCTCGAGGAGGATGGTGACGCGCTCCACCGTCTTCGGGGCCTTGAGGCTGGGCTTGGCCTTCTCCTTGGCCGCGACCTCGGGCTCGCGCTGCTCCTCCTTCTCCTCTTCCTCCGGCGTGCGGTACTTGTCAAACTTGTACAGGGCGAGGGCCGTGCCCTCGGTCAGGGCCTGCGCCGCCAGCTCCGGGGTCACGCCGCCGCTGCCCGCGCCGTGCAGCACGGTGGTGTAGCTCCGCACCTTCAGCCCGTTGAGCTTCTTCGCCGCCGCGGCGCCCGCCACGCGCACCGCGTCCGCGTCGAAGCCCTTCCGCTTGCCCAAGCCGACGAGGAGCAGGCGCGACGCGCCGACGCCGCTCGGGTAGAGGACGAGGGTCTCGGCGCGCTTGCCCTTGAAGTCGCCCTGCAAGACCTTCGTCAGCAGGCCGCCGCTCGCCTGGTCGAGGAGCTTCGCCGTGCCGTCGAGCTTCGTCGTGCCCTCCCAGAGCGAGAGGACCACGGCCTCATCCTTCGTTTCCACCAAGCGGCCCCGCGCGACGGAGAACTGCAGCGGCATGACGATGACCGCGGGCCGAAGGGGGAAGCCGGGGAAAAGGGTTGCGCCGGAATCCGGGGTGCACGCGCGGAACCGCCCGCAGGGCAAGGGCTGCGCCTTCGCGTTCGCCCTGCCGGCATCGCCAGGCTGAAGCCTCCCGCGTCGCATGCCGGCCCGTCCCCGCGCGAAAACCCGCCGAGGCGCCGCGCGCCGAGGAGGCCGGGCAGCACGCGGGGCCCACACTCCTCCGAGCAGGGACCCGAGCCGCGGCAAGCCGCTAAATAGCCGCGCCCCGTTCGCACCGCCATGGGCAGCCTGAAGCGCGTCGAGCCCGGCCCGCAGGCACCGGCCAACCTCCCGCGCGCGACCCGCTCCTCCGGGGCCAGCCCGGCGCCCCGCGGCGCGCCCATCATCGAGGTCCGCGACCTGGTGAAGGTGTACGGCGGCGGGAACGGCCGGCGCAAGCAGGAGGAGGTGCGCGCCGTGGACGGCGTGAGCTTCACCGTGCACGAGGGCGAGTTCTTCGGCTTCCTCGGCCCGAACGGCGCCGGCAAGAGCACCATCATCAAGGTCATCGCCACCCTCCTGGGCGGCACGAGCGGCGCGGTGCGCGTCGCCGGCATGGACGTGGCCACGCAGGGCCCGGCCATCCGCCGCATCATCGGCTACACCGGGCAGAGCGTGGGCGTGGACGGCGAGCTCACCGGCCGCGAGAACCTCACCCTCATCGGGCACCTCTACCACATGCCCACCGACCTCATCGAGAGCCGGGTCGAGGAGTTGCTGGGCGTGCTGGAGCTGCGCGAGGCCGCGGACCGGCAGGCGAACACGTACAGCGGCGGCATGCGCCGCCGGCTCGACCTTGGCGCGGGTCTCGTGCACCACCCGCGCATCCTCTTCCTCGACGAGCCCACGACCGGCCTCGACCCGCACACACGAAACGGCGTGTGGGACTACCTGCGCAAGCTCCACCGCGACGAGCGCATGACCATCTTCCTCACCACGCAGTACCTGGAGGAAGCGGACCGGCTGTGCGACCGGCTGGCCATCATCGACCGGGGCAAGCTCGTGGCCGAGGGCAGCCCGGCCGCGCTCAAGGCCGGCATCGGCGCGGACGTGGTCACCATCCGCCTGCCGCGCGACGAGGGCTTCGAGGCGAACCGGGCCCGCGCCCTGCAGGTCGTGCAGAAGGTGCGCGGCGTGCGCAAGGCCACCGCCTTCGACGAGGGCGTGAGCGTGCACGCCGAGGACGGGGGCGCAGCGCTGCTCGAGGTCATGCGGCTGCTCGACGCGGAGCGCGTCCCCGTGCAGCAGGTCGCCGTGGCGCGGCCGACGCTGGACGAGGTGTTCCTGCAGCACACCGGGCGCGCCATGCGCGTCGAGGAAGTGAAGCCGATGAGCAGCGCCGGGTTCGGGCAGCGGAGGCGGTGAGCATGGTCGCGGAAGTGGGCTACGGCCGGGAGCGCGTGCGCCACGTGGAGCAGGGCACGGCCACGCAGGGTGGCCGGCTATCCGAGGTCCGCTGGGTCGCCTGGCGCAGCCTGAAGAAGCTGACGCGCAACCCCATCCTGCTGTTCTTCAGCCTGTTCATGCCCCTCATCTGGCTCGTGCTGTTCAGCCAGACGTTCGGGAACGTGTTCAGCGGCGCGGCGCGCGCCCAGCTGCCCTACGACTACGTCGCGGTCCTGCTCCCGGGCATCGCCGTCATGACCGCCATCCAGAGCGCGGCGCAGAGCGGCTTCGGCATGGTCGCGGACATCGAGACGGGCTTCATGGACAAGTTCTTCGTCGCCCCTATCCGGCGCAGCAGCGTGCTCATCGGCAAGCTCGTCGCCGACGGCCTGCGCATGGCTGGGCAGGCGGGCATCATCCTGCTCATCGCCTACGCCATGACCCTGCTCGCCGGCTGGCGCATCCCGTTCGCCACCGGGCTGCCCGGCGCGCTCGTCATCATGGCGCTCGCGGCGGCGTTCGGCGTGGCGTTCAGCGGCCTGAGCAACGCCGTGGCGCTGAAGACGAAGAACACCGAGGCGACGATGATGGTCAGCTTCACCCTGACCTTCCCCCTGCTCTTCATGAGCACGGCGATGCTGCCGAAGCCTTCCCTGCCGCAGTGGGTGCGGGACTTCAGCGTCATCAACCCGGTGAGCTACGTAGCGGATGCCGCGCGCGCCCTCGTGCTCACCGGCTGGGAGTGGAGCGCCATCGGCAGCGCGTTCGCCGCCTGCATCGTGTTCGGCGCGCTGCTGAACGGCTGGGCCGTGCTCGCCTTCCGGGCGCAGGGGAAGTAGCTCACGCCTTGCGGCGCGCGGTCGCCCTCGCCGTGGCCTTCTTCGGCTTGGCCTTCGCCTTCGTCTTCGCCTTCGCTTTCGTCTTCGCCTTCACCAGCGCGGCCTCGTAGCTCCTGCGCAGCCACGGCTCGAGGGTCGACACGTGGCGCGCGGCGATGGGCACGACGGGCCACGTCGCCACGACGCGGCCGGGCCGCGGGCGGAACGGCTGCGCGCCGAGCTCGCTCGTGACCCGGGCGCGGTCCTCCGCGGGCAGCGTGTGCAGCATCACGCCTTGGTCGATGACGCTGGCGAAGAGTGCGCCCTTCGCCCGCCAGCCGGGGCAGCCCATCATCGGCTTGGCCTCCACGTCCGGCCACGTCGCCACGACCTCGTGCACCGCGTCCCGCACCGCTCCGGAGCGCGCCTCGTCGAACAGCTTCATCGCATCGCCGCTCCGCCGCATCGGGCGCGGGCTACATGCCTGCTTCCCCGGGCCACCGCAAACCTTTATCCCCGCGTCCCTCCTGCCCAGCCCGATGACGCAGAAGGACGATTACCTCAAGCTCCTGCAGCGCGCGCGGTCCCTGGGCGCGACCCCGCAGCAGAGCCAAGGCCGCTTCGTCGTCCCCCAGATCGAGGGCTTCATCGAAGGCAACAACACCGTCATCAGCAACTTCGCGGACATCCTGAAGAAGGTCCGCCGCGAGCCGGACGTCGTGCTCCCGTGGATGCTGCGCGAGCTGGGCCGGCCGGGCGACATGGAAGGCGGCCGGCTCATCCTGCGTGGGGCCGTGCCCAAGGCCACGCTGGAGAAGGTGCTCAACGACTTCGTCAGCACCCAAGTGCTCTGCTCCGAGTGCAGCGCGCCCGACACGCACATCGAGAAGCAAGGAAGGGCCCACATCCTGCGCTGCGAGGCGTGCGGAGCGCACCGCCCCATCGAGGCCGCGAGCCGCGTCGCCACGCCGAGCACGCAGCGCGCCGCGGTGCAGGAGGGCGACACGCTCCAGGTCACCATCGACGACGTGGGCAAGCGCGGCGACGGCGTGGCCCGCTACGAGGGCTTCCTCATCTTCGTCGAGGGCGGCATGAAGGGCCAGACTATCCGCGTCAAGATCGACCGCGTGAACGGCAACATGGCGTTCGCGCACGTCGTGCCGGGCTAGCGGCGCTTCCGCCCCGCCTTCTGCGGTTTCGGCGCGCGCTCGTCCGCCTTGGCTTCCTTCGCCGGCAGGCTGGCCGCGTCGCTCGCGCCGCGCTCCACCCACCGGCGGAGCCCGGGCTCGGTCGCGAAGCCCTCCGGGCCCACGCGCAGCCAGCCGGCCATGGGGCCGCGGCCCATGTCCATGTCGCGCGCGCCCTTCTCCTCCAGGACATCTCCCTCTCCATGAGGTCCTTGCGCGGGCCGAGGAGCTTGCGGATGCGCTCCGCCTGCGTCGGGTCGTAGGCCATGCGCGGGCATGGCCAAGGGTGCGTAAGAGCGTACGCGCGCGCTTTCACTCGCTGCCATGCCGCTCGAGGACGACCGGTCGTACGAGGAGCGCCCCGTTGCCTACGAGGGCTTGGTCAAGGGCTAAGGTGCGAGGACCTCCACACGCAGACTCTTCGCCACGAGTTCACCATCCATCGTGACGGAGACGTCGATTCCATAGGCCCCCGGCGACGCTGACGTCACGTTCGAGACGCGACACTGCGACTTCGCGTCGCATGCGACGCGTTCGAAAGACCCATTCCAAACAAATACCTTGACGAGTCGAGCACCGGTTTGAAGCTGCGGCGGTGCAAGACTTGTTCCGCCCGTGGGCGGCCCATCGCGCCGCACAGCCGAAACGTTGATGGCAGGACCGCTCACCGTGTCGCCAGTCGGAAGGACGGTGTTTCCCGTCAGTTCCCATCGCTCCCCCTTGACGGTCAACGTCGCGGAGACAGGTCCGCTGCCCGTATTCTGAAGAGATTGGGGAGCGCCGTTGCAGTTCGTCAGTTGAATGTAGAAAAATGCCACTTGGCCCGACGTCGGTCTGAATGTCGTTGGGTGAACATCGGGACGCAGGGGCTGACATGCTGCGGAGTCGCCAATGCAGCCGGTCAGCACCACGGGGATGATGAGAATGAGCCCCGCAAGCAATTCCATGAGTTGCCGATTGGTTCAGACGGTAATAGGTGAACCGGTGTGATGGTGCGGCATATTGGTCGAATTGCGAGTCGGGGTAGCGTCTACCAAGGTGGCCGTCGTTCATCAACAGCATTTGCCATTGCGCGCCATGCCTCAGATGTTGGTCGCGAGCGGAGTTGAATGCTCTTCGCAATGGCGGTGGTGCCAATCACCGGGGGCGAGGCTGCGCCGCCACCGCCATCCGTCCTTTCACAAGGCACGATGGAAGAATCGGTCAAGCTTGCATACATGGCAATCGCGCGATTCTCAGGCGCTGGGACCCTTCCATCGCAGGAGGATGTGGTTGCTGAAGCATATGGTCAGTGGCAAAGTTTGGCCATGATGCGTTCTATGCTTCCTTCGCGGCGGCCCGCCGTGATGGCTTCATCTTCGGCCTTCACCTACGACGCCGCTGGGATAGCGGAGGTGTACTTCGGGATTGACTGGGTTGAAGGTTCGATTGGCCACACGACATACTGGGCTGACTTACGCGGCCACAAGCTCGATGGGCCGACTGATCAGCGGATGTCGGCACTTCCACTTGTCCGACTCCCCAGCCGCAAGCCGGGGCCAATGGTCGCGCAGAATGCTCCGAATCGGGCCGGCTGGCAGTACTGGGAAAACGGTAGCCTGGCGCTAGACGGTGTCCAGTCCGACGAGATTGTAAGGACATTCTCCGTTCCGCCAGAGGCTCCGCAAGGCGTTCCAGCGGGGTACTTCGCCGACGCTTGGGCGGACACGTGGATGGGCGTATCGGCGCAAGACGCCGGGTATGGAGGCATGCTTCAAGCCGGATACGGAAAGGACGCAACGAACTCGAATCGCGCAAACTACGAGCTTTGGTATGAATTCTGCGCGTGCAACGATGCAAACTCGTATCCCCACTCGTACCCTGGAACGCCGAAAGTTGTTCCCGGTCACTACCAGTGGGAACAAATTCAGGCGCAGGCCAACAATAACTGGTACGTTGGCCAGACCGATCTTACTGCTGGTCAGGGGTGGTCCGTGAC